>NZ_KN050723.1:0-178845 GCF_000745665.1 Burkholderia sp. WP42
ATTTTCCCGGGCATCCAGGGCGGCCCGCTGATGCACGTGATCGCGGCGAAGGCGGTGGCGTTCAAGGAAGCGCTGTCGCCGGAGTTCAAGGCGTATCAGCAAAAGGTGGTGGAGAACGCGCGGGTGCTGGCCGAGACGCTGGTGAAGCGCGGGCTGCGGATCGTGTCGGGCCGCACGGAAAGCCACGTGATGCTGGTGGACCTGCGAGCGAAGCACATCACGGGCAAGGCGGCGGAAGCGGCGCTGGGCGCGGCGCACATCACGGTGAACAAGAACGCGATTCCGAACGATCCGGAAAAGCCGTTCGTGACGAGCGGCGTGCGGCTGGGCTCGCCGGCGATGACGACGCGCGGCTTCGGGCCGGCGGAAGCGGAGCAGGTGGGCAACCTGATCGCGGACGTGCTGGAGAACCCGGAAGATGCGGCGACGCTCGAGCGCGTGCGCGCGCAAGTGGCCGAGCTGACCACGCGTTTCCCCGTCTACGGGTGATGCGCGTTCCGGTGTGTCGGTGACGCCGGTTGGGGTGACACCGCGAGCGCGAACGCGCGGGCCGCATTACACGGCCCGCGCGGCCGCGTTCAAACCGTGATCGCGCGGCGCTCGGTCAGCCGGTTCCACAGCAGCGCGGAGCGGCTGCCGCTTCGACAATACGCGAGCACCGGCTTCGGCAGCGCATCGACCAGCGCGCCGAACGCGTCGACCTGCGCATCGTCGATTCCGTCGCGCTCGACCGGCAGATAGCGCGCATCGAGCCCGAGTTCGCGCGCGGCGGCGGCGATCTCGTCGAATGCCGGCTGGTCGGCGCTTTCGCCGTCCGGCCGGTTGCAGATCACCGCGCGGAAGCCCGCATGACGAATCGCCGTCAGCTCGGCCGGCGTGATCTGCCGCGACGCGGTGAAGCCGGTCGCGGCCGCGGCCCGGCATTGTTCGAGCGCGCGAGCGAAACACGCGATCGCGAACTCGGCGTCCTGTTCCGTCGTGAAGCGGCCGAAGCTGATGCGCACCGTGCGGCTCGCGGCGGCGGCATCGAGGCCGATCGCGGTCAGCACGTGCGACGGCGCACCGCTCGTCGAGTTGCACGCGGACGTCGACGACACCGCGAGCGCATCGCCGAGCATGAACGGGAAGAAGCCCGGCACGTCGACGGTGAAGCTCATCGTGTGCGGAATGCGGCGCGCCGCTGCCGCGTTGTGCGTGATGTCGCCGAGCGCGAGCAGCGCGTCCTTCACGCGTGCGCTGAGCGCCGCGATCCGTGCGGCTTCGCGCTCGAGCTTGTCGGCGGCCAATTCACACGCGACGCCCATCCCGACGATCTGATGCGTCGCGAGCGTGCCCGAACGCAGGCCGCGCTCGTGTCCGCCGCCGTGGATCTGCGGCGCGATGCGATCCGCGATGTCGCGGCGGACGAACAGCGCGCCGATCCCTTTCGGGCCATATACCTTGTGCGCGGACATCGACAGCAGGTCGATGCCGAGCGCGCGCACGTCGATCGGCGTCTTGCCGAGCGCCTGCGCGGCGTCGACGTGCAACAGCGCGCCGGCCGCGTGGACGATGCGCGAGATCGCGCCGATGTCGGTCAGCGTGCCCAGCTCGTTGTTGACGAGCATCAGCGACACGAGCCCCGTATCGGCGCTGAGTGCCGCGGCTACGGCGTCGGCGGTGATTTCGCCGTCGGCGTTCGGCGACAGATAGGTGACCGTCATTCCGTGCTTCGACAGGTTCGCCGTCGTGTCGAGGATCGCCTTGTGTTCGAGGCGGCTCGTGATCAGGTGGCGCTTGCCGGTCGCGGTTTCCGCGTAGCCCTTCAGCGCGAGGTTGTTCGATTCGGTCGCGCCCGAGGTCCAGACGATCTCGTCGGCGTCCGCGCCGATCAGCGCCGCGACCTGGGCGCGTGCGTGCTCGACCTTCTGCTTCGCCAGCCGGCCGGCGGCGTGCGAGCTCGACGCCGGGTTGCCGAAGATGCCGTCGGCGCCGAGGCAGGCCATCATCGCTTCGATCACGCGCGGATCGGCGGGCGTGGTGGCGGCGTAGTCGAGGTAGTGCAGCGGGGTGGTATCGCTCATGTGCTGATCGGCTCGTTCTTTTCGTGACGGAGGAAATGATACGAGGGTGAGCGGGGAAAAAGGATCCAAATTCAGCCGTGGATTCAGAACGATGTGGAATAACGTTTTATCGTTATCGAATATGGCGAATTTATTTTCTTGCGGGTTCGGCGCGCGGACCGTCGCATGCGGCGCATCCCGCGACGATCGCGCCCGCCGTCGCGCTACCGGCCGTCCGCGGCTGCCGCCTTCGCCCGATCCTGTTCGGCCGCGAGCGCCGCATCTGCGGCCTGCGCGCGCTGGATCGCCGGGCGGGCAAGCACGCGGTCGATATACGCGCGCACGAGCGGCGTTTCCGGCATCAGCTTGAACATCGTGGTCCAGCTCAGCGCCGAGCCCCACAGCACGTCGGCTGCGGTGAACCGCTCGCCGAGCAGATACGGGCCGCCGGCCAGTTGCGCGCCGACCGCGCCGACGACGGTGTCGAAGTCGCCGTATGGCGACGTCGAATACGCGGCCGCCGCGCGGTTCATCGAGCGGTCGACGATGGCCGGCTCGAAGCACGAACCGTAGAACGCCATCCAGCGCAGATACGGGCCGCGCAGCGCATCGCCGGGCGCCGGCGACAGGCCGGCTTCCGGATACAGCTCGGCCGCGTACAGATAGACGGCCGTCTGCTCGGTGACGATCACGTCGCCGTGGCGCAGCGTGGGCACCTTGCCCAGCGGGTTGAGGCGAAGGAACTCGGGTTCGTGCTGCTTGCCGGCGGACAGGTCGAACGCGTGGATCTCATGGTCGGCGCCGAGCTCTTCGAGCAGCATGCGTGCGCCGGCCGACCGGCTGCGCGGCGAGTGATAGAGGGTCAGGTGGCGGTCGTGCGGCATCGCGGGCTCCGGTGGGGGATGGGACAAGCGCTCAATGTAGGCCGATCGCGCGGCGCCGTATTGGAAAAACCCGCCGTGGCGGTGCATCATCGCGCGGTCACCCCAACGGTTCGTCGCCATGACCGCCTTGCGTCACGTGACCGACACGCCGAAAGGCGTCGTCGGCCCGAAAGCCCTCAATCAGCGCTTCCGCCTCAATCGCTACTATCCGCGCGCCGAACTCGCCGGCGTGCTGGACCACCACTGGATCGTCGAGTGGGACTTGCGCGATCAGCCGCCGCACGTGCAGCGCACGCTGCCGTATCCGTGCGTGAACCTCGTGTTCGATCGCCGGCGCACCGGCATCTTCGGCGTGGTGTCCGGCGCGTTCGAGACGACGCTCGCCGGCGCGGGACGCGTGCTCGGGCTGCGGTTCCGGCCGGGCGCGTTCCGCGCGTTCTTCGGCAAGCCGGTGCACCTGATGACGGACAAGGTGTTGCCGGTGTCGACGCTCGGGCTCGACGAGGCCGACGCCGAGAACGCCGTGCTCGGCGCCGGCGACGATGCGGCGATGGTTGCCGCCGCGGAGGCGCTGCTGTTGCGCGTGCTACCGCCGGCCGATCCGCAGGTCGAGCGCATCGATGCGATTCTGCGGTTGCTGCAGCAGGACGCGGCGCTCACGCAGGTGCGCGATCTCGCCGAGCGTGCGGGGTTGAGCGAGCGCACGCTGCAGCAGCTCTTTTCCAGCTACGTGGGCGTGACGCCGAAATGGGTGATTTGTCGTTATCGCCTGCACGAGGCGGCGGACCGGCTCGCGGGCGGCGAGCCGGTCGATCTCGCGGAACTCGCCCATTCGCTCGGGTATTTCGACCAGGCGCATTTCACGCGCGATTTTCGCAAGCTGGTCGGCAAGGCGCCGGCCGAGTATCGGCGCGACGACGGGCATGCGTGACGGTGCAGCGGCGGCTTCGCGACGCGCAACGGGAAGCCGTTGCATCATGCACGTCGGGGCGCTGTTCGGGCGTCGTCGATTCGCGTAGTCTGCGCGCTACGTTCGCGTTGCCGGTCGGCCACTGCCGCCCGGCCGGGCGTTTCGCCACAAAATCGGGAGCTTGTCGTGTTTCACCGGAATTCCATGTTGGGTCGTCTGGATCTGCTGCGGGTGCTGTGCGTGCCGATGGCGGCGCTGATGCTGGCCCCGACCGCGACACATGCGGCGGCCGAGCGCGTCGTTGAGCCGGCGCGCCCGCCACACGCGGCACACGCGGCACACGCCTCGCCGGCCGGCGCGCGCGAGCCGTCGGCCCCGGCGCGTGTCGTCGGCGACGATCCCGTTGCGATCCGCGACGCGCTTGCGCAGCGGCATCTCGCGAGCACGCCGGCGTCGCTGGGCGATCGCGTCCGCCGCCTGATCCCGGGCGGCGACAAGCATCGCGCGAACCCCGAGCTGGCCGCGATCGGCCTGGATCGCAAGGTGACGTTCCTCGTGCCGGCCACGTATGGGCTGCGGTATCAGACGCAGCAGCGTCTGCTGACGGTGGACGTCGACATGGTCAACGCCGATGGCGAAGGCCGCACCGGCATCCTGCTCAGGAAGGCCATCACGGGGCCGCGCGGGCGCGGGCTGGTGATCGCCGCCGAGGCTAAAGCGAAAGGCTATATCCAGCGGATCGACATCATCGAGCTCGATCCCGGCAAAGGCGGGAAGACCACCGTGCGCGGGCGCGTGCGGCTTTCGTCCGCCGCGTACGCGCAAACGCACGGCGAATTCGCGATCGCGCTGTCGGGCCGGCTGGTGCAACCGTATCTGACCGAACACGTCGAGCACGCGGAGCCGACCGACGACGAGCCGACCGACATCACGACCCACACGTCGCGGCTGTACCTGGATATCGACACGATTTCGCTGGTGAACCCCGCAAGCGGCGCGGTGCTGTCGAAGAATCTGAGTTTGTCGAAGTAGTGGTCTTTCGTGCGCGGCCGGCTGGCCGCGCGTGCCGGCGCGAGCCGATGTTCTCTAGCGCGCCGCAGCACGCCCGGCGCGTCCCGCCCGACCCATCCCGCCACCCTCTGGCCACGCCCCCGAACCCCCGCCGCACGCCATCCGCGGTGCGCGCCCTAACACCATCGTATAAGGTGCGAACTCCCATCTGGTGATATTGCGCGGCCCGACTGTTCTCTAGACTTCACATCAATCCTTCTACCGCAACGAATTCCGGAGAACAGCATGGACCGTACCCTGCATGCGATGTCAGTGTTCAGCCAGGTCGCGCGCCTGGGCAGCTTCACCGCGGCGGCCGAGATGCTCGGCATCAGCGCGGCATCGGCCAGCACGCTGGTGCGCCGGCTCGAGGAGCATCTCGGCGCAACGCTGCTGCAGCGCTCCACGCGCTGTGTCCGGCTCACCACGGAGGGCGAGCAGTATCAGGAGCACTGCCAGCGCATTCTCGGCGAGATCGAGCTGATGCAGCAGCAACTGAGCGGCGCCGGGAAGATCGCGCGCGGCCGGCTGGCGGTGGATCTCGATCAGGAAGTCGCGCATTCGGTGTTGCCGTTCCTGCCGGTGTTCCGCGCGAACCATCCGGAAGTGGGCTTGCGGGTCGACGTCGGCGGCGACGCGGACGGCCTGATCGCGAACGGCGTCGACTGCGCGGTCGTGGTCGGCCAGCTGGCCGACTCGTCGCTGCGCAGCCGGCGCGTCGGGCACTTCCATGCGGTGACGGTGGCGAGCCCCGACTATCTGAAGGCGCGCGGCACGCCCGTCGACCCCGACAGCCTCCATTGCCACGACGTGATCCATTACACGCCGCGGCGCTTCGGTCCGGTCCGCGAGTTCCGTTACACGGTGGACGGCGCCGAGACGCGGCTCAAGCTGGCGGAGCGCATTTCCGTCAATGACGTGCGTTCGGCCGTTCGATACGCGGTCGAAGGCGTCGGCATCGCGCAGGTGAGCGAACGGATGGTCGCGGAGGAGTTGGCGAAGGGCACGCTCGTCAGCATTCTCGGCGAGTACGGCCCGCCGCCGCTGCCGATTTCGGTGCTGTATCCGGATCGACGCCAGGTGCCGATGTCGATCCGCGCGTTCATCGACTGGATGCAGACGCAGCTTCGCGATCTGGAAATCGCCAGCTTCGACCACACGTCGGCGCCGAACGGCGGGCGCGACGCGGCGCCGTACTGGACGCCGAACAGCGAGCGCAACAACAGCGAGCGGCCGTTCATTACAGCGGGCTTCCAGCCGCTGTCGGCCACGGCGTGAGCCGCGCTGACGAGGCGACGGCATGCGGTTCGGGCGCGGCGTTATACCGAAGTATAGTTTTCGAGCCGATGCCGGCGGCATAGGATGCGGTCGAGCCCGCGGACCTCGAATGCGCGATCTCGCCATTTTTCTGAATTGAAGGTCAAGGACCGCTGGTATGCCGAACCGAGGTATTGTTTCCATCGTCGATGATGACCGGTCCGTCCGTCGGGCGACGCGCAGTCTCGTCCGCTCGCTGGGCTGGGACGTGCGCGTCTACGAGTCCGCCGAGGCGTTCCTCGACGCCGATCCGATCGGCGACGTCGCGTGTATCATCTCCGACGTGCATATGAAGGGCATCACCGGCTTGGAGATGTATGCGGCCCTTCTCGAGCGCGGACCGGCGCCTCCCGTGATCTTCATCACGGCTTTCCCATCCGACGCAACGCGCGAGCAGGCGATGAAGCTCGGCGCGATCTGCGTGTTCAGCAAACCGGTCGACCCGGCGCAGATCCAGGAGCGCCTCGAGGACGTCGGCGCGAACAGCGGCCCCCAGTAATCCGAAATCCGTTTTTACCGAGTCACGAGATATGGATAGCAATCGCCAGATGAGCGAGGGTCGCGGCGTACGTGTGGACCACATCATTGCGCCGCCCGAGCTTGCGGCGGTGCCTGCGTCCGCGCTCGGCCCCAATGTCGACGCCCAGCTGCGCACCAGCCCGCGCGCGGTGTACGCGGTCGCGATCGCGCTGGGTCTCGCGGTGTTCCTCGTCGACGCGTTCGCGCCGATCGACGTCGCGGTCGCCGTGCTGTACGTCGTGGTGGTGCTGCTGGTTGCGTCGGTGGCGTCCACGACGGTCACCGTCGGCACGGCGTGGGCCTGCGTGTCGCTGACCGTGCTCGGCTTCCTGCTCGCGCAAAGCGATCAGATCGCGGTCAGTTCGCTCGCGCGTTGCATCGTCAGCGTCATAGCGATCGTGACGGTGTCGGCGCTCGCGTTGCGCAATCAGAGCAGCCGCGCCATGCTGCAGAACCAGGTCGATCTGCTCAATCTCACGCACGACGCGATCGTCGTGTACGGCCTCGACGGGCGCGTCCGCTTCTGGAGCAAGGGCGCGGAGCGTCTGTACGGCTGGCGCGCGCCGGAAGCGTTCGGCGCGGCGTTCCACGAGCTGACGCAGACGGCCGCCGCCGCGCCGATCGCCGAGCTGATCGACACGACGATCCGCGAAGGTTGCTGGCAAGGGGAGCTGACGCGCACGCGCAAGAACGGCGAGACGGTGCTGATCTCCAGCCGCTGGATCGTGTCGCGCGACAAGTCGGGCCAGCCGGTCGCGATTCTGTCGACCGACAGCGACATCACGCAGGCGAAGTCGCTGGAAGCCGAGCTGCGCCGCCAGAAGGAAGAGCTGGTGGCCACGATCGATGCGATCCCTGCGATGGTGTGGAGCACGGCGGAAGACGGCCGCCTGCTGTACCTCAATCGCCGCTGGACCGATTACGACGTCAGAACCCGCGACGGCGCGGACGTGTGGCGCGACATCGTCCATCCCGACGACATCGCGACGCTCGAGGCGGCCTGGCACGATGCGATTTCGTCCGGCAGCCCGTTCGAGGTGACGGCGCGCGTCCAGCTCGGCAGCGGCGAGTATCGCTGCATGATCATCGGCGCGGCGCCGTTGCGCGACGCGGACGGCCGGATTCGCCGCTGGTACGGCGTCAATACCGACATCGAGGCGCGCCGGCAGGCCGAGCAGGCGCTCGAGCGCTCGCGCGCGGAACTGGCCCATGTCACGCGCGTCACGATGCTCGGCGAACTCGCGGCGTCGATCGCGCACGAGGTCACGCAGCCGTTGGCCGCGATCGTGACGTCGGGCGAGGCCGGGCTTCGCTGGCTGAATCACGACGTGCCGGATCTCGACGAAGTGCGCGACTCGATCGAACAAATGACCGACGACGCGCGGCGCGCTACCGATATCATTCGTCAGATCCGCGCGATGGCGAAGCGCAACGACCGCGACGATACGCTCGTCGACGTGACGTCGCTCGTCGAGCAATCGATGGATCTGATGCGCCGCGAGCTGCAGAGCCACGGCGTCGAAGTCGCGCAGAGCTGCCAGCCGTCGCTGTGGGTGCGCGGCGATCGCGTGCAGTTGCAGCAGGTGATCATCAATCTGCTGATGAACGCCGTGCAGGCGATGAGCGGCGTCGCCGGCCGCAGGCGCACGCTGGCCGTGTCGACGCGGCTCGTCGACGGCGCGAACGCGCAGATCACGGTGGAAGACTCCGGCCACGGGATCAAGACGCAGGACGCCGATTCGCTGTTTACGCCGTTCTTCACGACCAAGAAGGAAGGCATGGGAATGGGCCTGTCGATCTGCCGTTCGATCGTCGAAGGGCATGGTGGCCGCATCTGGGCCGAATCACAAGAAAACGAGGGGACATCGATGCAGTTCGTTCTACCAGTCGAAGGAATCACGCAGCCATGAGCAACGGTCCCGATCTCATCGCAACGAACTCCGTCGTGTATGTCGTCGACGACGACGACTCGATGCGCAACGCGCTTGGCCGGCTGTTTCGCTCCGTCGGCCTCGGCGTGGAGCTGTTCGGGTCGGCCCAGGAGTTTCTCGATTTCGACAAGCGCGATGTGCCGAGCTGCCTGATTCTCGACGTCCGGCTCAAAGGCCAAAGCGGCCTCGCGTTGCAGGAGCAGATCGTCGCCGGCGATCTTCAGTTGCCGATCATCTTCATCACGGCGCACGGCGACGTCGCCATGTCGGTGAAGGCGATGAAGAACGGCGCATTGGACTTCATGTCGAAGCCGTTCCGCGATCAGGACATGCTGGACGTCGTCCAGAATGCGTTGCTGAAGGACGAGAAGCGCCGCAAGTCGGACGGTCGCCTCGCCGACGTTCGCCGCCGCTACGGCACGTTGACGCCGCGTGAGCGCGAGGTGATGAAGTACGTGGTGAGCGGCCTGCTCAACAAGCAGATCGCCGCGGAGATGGGGCTCAGCGAAATCACCGTGAAGATCCATCGCGGCCACGCGATGCGCAAGATGGGCGCGCGAACGCTGCCCGAATTCGTGCTCGGCGCGCAAGCGCTGGGGCTCGATCCCGCGGCGGAGTAACGCTGCCGGCCGCCGCGCCTGCACGAGGCGCTGCGGCGGCGTGAGCGCTGCGGCTTATCGGTTCACGATATGTTTGGGCAGCACCAGCGTGAGACCCAGGCCGGCCAGCAGGCACACGATCATGCACGATACGGGCAGCGCGAAGCTGCCCGACGACTGCTTCAGCACGCCGACCACGTACGGACCGAAAAAGCCGCCGATGTTGCCGATCGCGCTGATCCACGCGATGCCGCTGGCCGCATTGCTGGGGCCGAGCACCGCCGTCGGCATTCCCCAGAACACCGGCGGCACGGACAGCAACCCGGCGTTGGCGATGCACAGCGCGAGCACGGTCAGCCACAGGTTGCCATGCCAGACCAGCGCGAGCATGAGCCCCGCCGCGGCGAGCAGGAACAGCGCGGCCGTATGCAGGCGCCGTTCGCGGTGACGATCCGCGCTTTGTCCGACCGTGATCATCACGATCATCGCGACCGCATTCGGCAGCGCTGCGATCAGCCCGATGACGAAATCCCTTCCGACGCCGAGCGACTTGATCATCGTCGGCGCCCATAGCGTGTAGCCGTAAATGCCGAACACGTCGAGGAAGTAGATCACGCCGAAGGTCCAGAAAATCCAGCTGCCGAACATCTGGTCGTTGGACGCCGATGCGGCCAGCGCCCGATCCTGGGCGAGCGTGCGGCTGAGGTACGCGCGGTCGGCCTCGCTCTCGTGGCGGCTCTGGGTGACGTCGTCCTCGAGATACTTCCAGCAGAGCAGCGCCGCGACGAACGCCGGCAACGCCTCGACGACCAGCATCCATTTCCATCCGGACAGCCCGGCGATGCCGTCGAAGTATTCCATGATGAAGCCGCTCAACGGCGAGCCGATCAGCCCGGACAGCGGAAGCGCCGCGTAGAACGTCGACAGCACCCGCGCACGGTGGTATCGCGGGAACGACTGCGAGATGTAATAGACGATGCCCGGTACGAGCCCGGCTTCCGCGACGCCGAGCAGATAGCGCATCACGTAGAACTGCTTGGGCGTCGCGATGAACGTGGTCAACGCCGAAACGATCGCCCACGACAGGATGATGCGCGTGAGCCAGCGCTTCGCGCCGACCCGCTGCAGGATCATGTTGCTCGGCACCTCGAACACGACGTAGCCCAGCGCGAACGTACCTGCGCCGAAGCCGAACACCGCGTCGCTGAAACCCAGATCGACCACCATCTGCAGTTTCGCGAAGCTGACGTTGATGCGGTCGACGTAGGCGGCCACGTACGCGAACATGAAGATCGGCAGGATGCGCAGCGCAAGATGCCGCGAAATGCGCGTTTCCCGCGCCGCGTCGTTCGAGTCGCCGCCGTCGACCGGATGATCGGACGAGCGCGTCGCGTTCAGATCCAAGAGGTTCCTCCGTTGCTCGGCGAGAACGGCTGCGTCAATCTGTCCATGGCAATGCCTCCGGTCGTCGATGTCGAATGCCAACAGCAATTCAGGTGTCCGCGCCACGACGCACAGCCGCGCGTGCGCGTCGTTCGCGTGGGCAACGAAGCACAGCCGGGTACTGGATGCGAGTGGAAGAACGGCGACCTCGCCCGCGATCCGGCAACGCGCCCGCAGCGGAGCGTCGGTGTCGGCGAAGGCATGTTTTTCTCGGAGTTCGAAATGGCGCACGCGCCGACGTCCCAATCGATGGGAACGCCGGCGCGCCATTCGAACTCGCCCGCGGATTCTACCGGATCGTATCGGCGCGAGCGCGCTAAGTGCAGTTGCTTCGATCCGGGACGTGGAAGGCGCGCGGACGCGCCGATGCCGTCGCGACGCAGGACGCGTCGCGACGGCATCGGCGGCCGGCGTGGCCGGCACGATCAGCCGGGAAAACCCGGCCGTCGGCTTACTTGATCGTCGCGAACAGCAGGTTCAGCCCTTCGGCGAGAAGCGGGTGAGCGAGGATCGCGTCGCGCACGGACGTATAAGGCAGCTTGCCGATCATCGCCATCTGCACGGCCGACATCACTTCGCCCGCGCCCGAGCCGACCATCGTGAAGCCGAGGATCTGGCCGCTGTCGGGTGCGACGAGCGCCTTCATGAAGCCGCGCGTGGTGCCATTGGTGCGCGCGCGCGGCACGGCTGCCATCGGCAGTTTCGCGACGATGACCGGCGTGTTGCGCGCTTTGGCGTCCGTTTCGTTCAGACCGATGCGCGCCAGCTCCGGATCGGTGAACAACGCGTACGGAATCACCCGCGACGCCGTGGTGCCGCCGCGTCCGTCGATGCCGGCTTTCAGCACGCGATAGTCGTCGAACGACGCATGCGTGAACATCGGCGTGCCGGCCACTTCGCCGATCGCCCAGGTGCGTTGCGCGGTGGTCGCCAGCGTGTCGTCGACCTCGATGAAGCTGCGCGCGTCGCGCTCGACGCCGGCCAGATCGAGGCCGAGGTCGTCGGTGACCGGGCGCCGGCCCGTCGCCACCAGCAGATGGCTGCCTTCGACGGTCGTGCCGTCGGCGAGCGCGACCGTGACACCGGTGCCCGATCGGCCCTCCACGCTGGCAATGCGTGCAGACAGCCGCAACGCGATCCCGTCGGCTTCGAACGCGTTCTGGATCTCGATGCTGACGTCCTCGTCCTCGCGAACCGCGACGCGCGGCGCGTCGTGAATCACGACGACTTCGCTGCCGAGACGCCGGAACGCCTGCGCCATCTCGAGGCCGATGTAGCCGCCGCCGATGACGATCAGTCGTGCCGGCAGCACGTCGAGGCCGAGCGCCTCGACGTGGGTCAGCGGAGCGGCGTCGCGCAGCCCCGGCACGTCGGGGATCGTCGCCACGGTGCCGGTGTTGATGTAGACGTTCTCGCCTTCGAACAGCTGCTCGCTGCCGTCGGCGGCGCGCACGGCGACGCGTCGCGGCGCGACGAAGCGGCCGGAGCCGATCACCAGATCGAGGCCGGACTGCTCGAACGCGCGGCGGTTGACGTCGACCATCCCGTCGACCACGGCGCGGACGTTCGCGTGGACCCGCGCCATGTCGGCCACCGGATGCGCCGTCGCGTCGGCCGAGCGCCACGCATGCATGTTGCGGGCATTCTGGATCAGCGTCTTGCTCGGAATGCAGGCGACGTTGATGCACGAACCGCCGATCATCCCGCGCTCGATGATGGCCACGCGCTTGCCGCTACGCGCGAGATCCATCGCCAGCGACTTGCCGCCCTTGCCGCCGCCGAGGAACAGATACTCGTATTGTTTGGGGCTTTCCATGACGCGACTCCTCAGGTTGTCCAAAAGATCGAATCCGCGAGGACTCACGCGACCGGAATGGGGTTTTCCGCGAGCGCCTGATTGAACTGCTCGACGAATGCATGTTCGTTCGGGCCGACGTTGTTGCGCAGCGGCTGTGCGATCTCGACCACGACTTCGGTCGTCGCGGTTTCGAGACGCTGGATCGTCTCCGCGATGAACGCGTCGAGCGGCATCGCGCGCGGATCGCCGCTCTTGTGGACGAGGTCCGTATCGACCCACGGCGGCGCGATTTCGAGCACCCGCACGCTCGTGTCGCGCAATGCGAAGCGCTGCGACAGCGTGTACGAGTGAATCGCCGCCTTGGTGGCCGAGTAGAGCGCGGTGGACGCAAGCGGCACGTAGGCGAGAACGGAGCTGTTGTTGATGATGTACGACTCCGGTTGCGCCTTCAGATGCTCGACGAGCGCGGCGCTCAGGCGCACCGGGCCGAGCAGGTTGGTGTTCACGAGCCGCACGGCCTGGGCATCGTCGAGCGCACCGGCGGCATCGTCGAACGGCATGATGCCCGCGTTGTTGACCAGGACGTTCAAGGTCGGATAGTCGGCGATCAGCTGGCGTGCGACGCGCTCGATCTGCTGCGCGTCGCCGACGTCCAGCTCCGCCGTGTCGATGCCCGGATTCGCGGCGGCGATCTCGTCGAGCAGGGCGCGGCGACGCCCGGCGACGATCACCTTGTTGCCGCGCCGATGAAGGTTTTCAGCGAGTGCGCGGCCGATGCCCGAGGTACCGCCGGTGATGAAGATGGTGTTACCGGTGAGTTTCATGATCGTGGTTCCTTTGAATGATTGACTTGAGCGGTTGCGAAGTTGGATGACCGAGGTCAGTGCGTGACGGCGTAACGTGCGGCGACGGTGCTGTTCGACAGATGGGGCGTCATGACGCGACGGGCGGCGTCGTAGGCGTCCCATTCTTCCGCTGCGTGCAGCGACGGAATCGTGACCAGCTCGTGACGGTCGAAGCCGGTCAGCGCGGCGTCGACGAGGTCGGACGCCGACATCACGATCTCCTTCGGCAGGTTGTCGAGCGGCAGGCCGCCGTTGTCCCAGAACTCGGTGGCCGTCGCGCCGGGCAGAACGGCCTGCACCTGCACGCCTTTGTCGGCGAGCTCGTGATGCAGCGACTGCGTGAAGGCGAGCGTGAACGCCTTGCTGCCGCCGTACACGCCGTTCAGCAGCTCGGGGCCGATCGCGACGATCGACGAGATGTTGATGATCGCGCCGTGACCGCGCGCGACGAAGCCCGGTGCGGCGGCATAGGTCAGACGCGTCAGCGCGGTGACGTTGAGGTCGATCATGCGCGTCATGGCGTCGACGTCGCTTTCGAGCAGCGGCTTGTGCGTGCCGACACCGGCGTTGTTCACCAGCATCGTGATGCTCGCGTCGGTGCGCAGCTTCGCTTCGATCTCGGCGAGCGCGCGAGGATCGCCGAGGTCGGCGGCGATCACTTCGACGTTGCGCTGCGTGTCGTCGGTGATGCGCTTGGCGAAGTCGTTGAGCCGGTCGCGATTGCGGGCCACGAGGACGAGATCGAAGCCGCGGCGTGCGAGCCGTTGCGCATAGATCGCGCCGATGCCCGACGATGCGCCGGTGATGAGTGCGGTGCCTTGATGTGCTTGCGTCATGCTGTTGCTCCGGTGAGGGTGTCGAAGTGCTCGACACGGGCCGGGGAAGCGCATGAGCCGCTTGCGTGATGCCGGTGGCTCGGTGCTGCATGCGCTTCCTCGTTCGTGTCGAGGTAGTGCGATGCAGTGTATGAGTCGTATGGCGGGTCGATCAACGCGCCCCGCCCATAAACTCAATTCATCCAGCATGAATACTGAATCGGCGCACGCAGTTCGGCCAGCGCGGCGGGCGCAATCGCGTGCAGCGACGCCTTTCCGATGAGCCGCGTGGCGTCGTCATGGTGTATTCGCACCGGCTCCAACCATTCAACGCACCTATACGCAGGTATAGAGCGGCCGTTTGGGCGGGCGCGGCAGACCATCATCGATGCGTGAATGCTGTTTTCGGTAATACGCCATTGAGCGCGGGTAGGCGCTTGTCTACCATTCGTTCGGGTTTCAGCCCTTGTCGAATTTCCACCAATGTCTTTTGAGGAGCCTGTGATGAAGAAGATTGTCGCGTCGGTACTGTACGTAACGTATTTGGCTTTCGGCGTGTCCGCCCATGCAGCGGAACAGGATGCCGCTCCGTCTTCTGATGCGGTCGTCAGTCAGAAAGAAGTGAAGAAGGCCGAACGAAAGACCGAACGCGCTGCCGATCGGGCGCTGTCGCGGAAAATCGTTTGGGCGTTGTCGAAAACGAAAGGGCTGAACGCGGTGAATGCGCGGGTGCTGGTCCGCCATGGCGTCGTGACGCTGACCGGATACGTGCCCGACAGCGAACAGGTGCAGCTCGCCGGCGACAGCGCGGCGCGCGTCGCGGGCGTGACGTCCGTGGTCAACAACCTGGTGCCGGGCGAACCGGGCCGGTGATTTCGCTCGCACACGTCGGTGTCGATTCACATGTTGGTGCGCGAGATCGATTCAAAGCGATGTCTGCCATGCGCACGTGACGACGAAGTCGATATCAGCTTCGACGACAAGAGTGCAAGGAAAAATCGGTATTGCGCGATGGCGCGTATTCGATCCTTGTCACGCTTGATCCGCAGTAAAGGCTCGGAATGCGGGCATTGGCCCGCGCTCCGCGCTATTGCGCCGACCTTCATCGGGCGGCTCCCGATTATCCAGCCTAGTGAGAGATATATATGACCCGCTTGACCACCTTGAAGCCGTCGGAAGCAACCGGCGAAACCGCAGTCGTGTTCAACCAGATCAAGGCCGCGATCGGCAAGGTCCCGAACGCCTACGCGACCATCGGCACGCACAGTCCGGCCGGTCTCGCGGCGATGCTGAACGTCGACGCCGCGATCGCCGCAAGTTCGCTGGAGCAGGCCGATGTCGAGGCGGTGCGCCTCGCAGTCAGCGCGCTGTCCGGCTGCGATTACTGCCTGGCCGCCCATACGATGATCGGCAAGATGGCCGGCCTCGCGCCGGACGCGATGAAGCAGATCCGCGCCGGCCACGCGACCGGCGATGCGCGCCGCGATGCGTTGCTCGCGTTCGTGCGCTCGATCGTGACGAGCCGCGATACGGTGCCCGCTGCCGTGCTCGACGCAGTGCTGGAAGCAGGGTTCACGGAGCGCCAGGTGATCGAGACGATCCTGGTCGTCACATCGATCACGTTCACGAATCTGGTGAACCGTGTGAACGACACGACGCTGGATTTTCCGGCGGTCGATTGAGCGCGTGCGTATCCGGCTCGATTTGCACGGCATGACGCCGTGCTCGCGAGCTGGTGCGCTCCGATATCGCGACGCAGCTGCGTGTCGTGCGGAATGCTCGCCGTCGCTGCGTTCTGAAGCGATGCAACGCGCGCGCTCGCGCACGAAACGATCCAGTGGCGAATGGAGGCCATCGATGTCGAAGCAGTATGTGGTTGCCACGATTACCGCAGATCCGCGACACGTCGCGGCGGTGGAAGATGCGCTGTTGGCGGCAGTACCGGCCGTTCGAAACGAAGACGGGTGCGAGCAGTACGAGCTGCATCGACACCGCGACGCGTCTCATCGCTTCACGATGATCGAGCGTTGGCGGGACGAGCATGCGCTGCACGTGCATGGCGAAGCGCCGGCATTCCAGACGCTGGCGCGTGCGCTCGACGGTAAGGCGACGCTCCAAGTCGTGTTGCTCGAGAAGCTGATTTGAGCTCGTCGAGATCGGTTCTGAAACGGACGGCGGCCGGATTTCCGGCCGCCGTTATTCATTGTGGCGATGGAAGCGGGACCGCCGCGCACGCCTGATTCACGGACAGCCTGAGCAGATATGCGATCAATGTCGCGAGCAGCCCCTAGAGAGGTTGCTGCTGCAACACCGCCTATGCGGGCGCGAGGTCAGAGGTCATGTCTGGATTCCGTTTTGTCGCGAGCGTTGCTGAGCCGCTGCATGAGCCAGTCGGTCGCCAACTGATCGAAAGCCGTCATCGCCCGGTAGCCGCGGGCACGAACAACATGGCGAGCCACGACAGCAGGCTTTTGCTCGAATCCTTCGAACTCCGGCGATGGTCCGCCTTTCCAGATCAGGAGGCCCGGCAGGAGCAGCTCGCCGACGAGAAGGGTCGACAACGCATTCAACATGATCGCCATGCCTCGAGAGGAAGAAGCGAACGCGCTTACGCGGTCGCAACGGTCATCCGGATTGTCGTCGGTCGCCCGGCGGTCGAGTAGCCGCAGATGGCGAGTAAGAGTTTCTGCAATGGAAGGAAAAAGCAGTTGCCGACCGCTGCGAAACGCTGGCCCGGCTGTGCGATGAACCGGGCCAGCGACGGCCGCGATGCCTGCACGCATCGTCGCGGCGCGCCGCGCGACGCGGAGGTCTGCGTGGCTTCGACGGCTTCTTCATGATTGAAGCGATGGGGGCGCGGGCGACACGTCGGCGCTGCGCTTCGCATTGACCGACGCGCGCGACACGAGCAGGCTGCCGGTCGCCAGCGCGAGGAACGCGAGCGAACTGCCGATCGAGCCTGTCAGGCCGAACGCGGGATAGACCCAGCCCGCAACGGCGGAGCCGACGCCGATTCCGCAAAACACGAAGGATGCCGTCAAGGCCAGTGCGATGCCGCGCCATTGCGGCACGAGTTCGACGATGCGGCGCTGCTGCGACGGCCACAGCAGGTCGGTTGCGAACGCCCACACGACCAGCGCGACGAACAGCAGGCGCAGGCTCGGCGGCGTGAAGCGGAGAAACACGAGGTCGAGCGCGAGCAATGCGAGGCCGGCGAACAGCATCGCTTCGGCGCTATAGCGACGCGCGGCGCGCGTCACGAACAGGTTGCCGGCGATGCCCGCGGCGCCCAATACGACGAGCGCGGTCGATACCGTATTGGCGCCTGCATGGAACGCGTCGCGAATGATGGGCGCGATGAAGGCGTAGGTCGAGTAGACGCCGGCCGCGATGAAGAAGACGACGAGGAACGCGCTGAGCGTATCGGTGCGCGTCAGGAGCGCCGAAACCGTCGCGAAATCGATGTTCTCGCCCTGGCTCGTGTCCGGGATCAGGCGGAGGATCAGCGCGGCGGTTACTGCGCCGGCGAGTCCGATGAGGAGAAAGAGCACGCGAGCGCCCCATGCGTGCGCGATCCATGCGGACAGCGGCATGCCCACCAGGCCGGCGACGCTCAGGCCGAGCAGCACGACGGCGATCGCGCTGCCCTGTTGTTCGCGTTCGACGAGGCTCGAGCCCAATGCGCCGAGCACGGGGCCGATGAAGCCTGCACCGAGGCCCATCAGCACGCGCGACAGCAGCAGCACCGGGTAATTCGGCGCGGCCGCGAGCAGCAGCGCCGCCGCACTGAACAGCGTCAGGCCGAGCAGCACCTGGCGACGACGCGGCAGATGGCCGAAGCCGACCTGCAGCAGCGGCGCGGCGAACGCGAAGGTGACGCCGAACACGGTGACGAGGTAGACGCTTTGCGAATCCGCGAGCCCCCACTGACGCGAGATCGAATCGAGGCTGCCGACGACGGAGAGCGCACCGGTCGCCTGGACGAAGTATGCGAGGCTGAGGATGCGAAGCGCGCGTGCCGTGCGCGCGGGGAGGGGCGTAGTCATGTGTGGGTCCTTTTCAAGGCCGGTGGCCTGGGAGCATGCGGGCCGGGAAACTGGATGGATGCGCGGGGCAGCCGGTCAACGGTGCGTGCGACCGTGGGTCAGAAGCACGGGCACACGGCGCGTGGCCGGTGAACCGGAGTCCCGGAACGACACGCCGCCGGACATGTTGCCGAAATTGATGGGGTGGATCTTCAGGGCCATGGCTGCTCTCCGCTTGGATCGATGCTTATTGAACTGACCGGTTCAGTATGGGTAAGCGACGGGCGGCGGGCAAATTAAAAAAACCAATCGGTTCAGAAAGGGCGGGCTATCGGTCCGTGCTGCGCGCGTCGCGGCACCTCAGAGGAGGCGGAGCGCCTGCATGAACGCGCCGACGGCGTCGCTTTCCGCCAGCTCGGGCAGATTGCGTTCGATGCAATAGCCGGCGAAGAACACCGAGACGATCGTGGCGATGGTTGCGGCGGGGAGTGTGTGAGGCTCGGCGTCGATGTTTTCGATGATCTGCGGCGTCAACCGGTGGTGGTACGCGGCGAGTACGTCGCGCACGCGCTCGGACAGCGACGGGAATTCGCGGATCGAATTGACCGAGAAACAGCCGACGCAGCCGTTGTCTTGCGGGTCGCCGAGGCGCAGAAAGCGCTCGATGTTGGCGTAGCCCTTCGGTTCTGCGGTAAGGATCCGCAGCGCGCCACGATGCTCGTAGTAATAGAGCAGGCTGTGCAGAAACAGGTCTTCCTTGTCCTCGAACTCGGAATAGAGCCCGGACTTGTTGACGCCGGTCGCCTGTTCCAGCTGCTGAAGCGATGTGCCGGCGAAGCCGTATTTCCAGAAGACCGGGAGCGCCTTTTCCAACACGCCTTCGCGGCTGAATTTTTTCGGTCTGCCCATGGGGTGGTCATCTCTCTCGAGGTGGATATGCGGGGATTTTAAACCGAACGGTTTTAAATGGGGGTAAGGGGGTCGTGGGACCGGCCCGTTTGCGGGAGGAGATGGGTTGTGGCTGGCCAGGCTGGGAGGCTTGGAAGCTCGCGTGAGATTCCTGCACACGGCGAATGCGTTGTCCTTTCGTCAGCGCCCCTGGTCTTGCACCAGCTTTCGAAAGTTCGACGCGAGTGACGCGAACGCAATGTGCTTGCAGCACTGAACGCAGGGTTGGTGTCCTGGCGCTCCATTTCGTCCGTGATTTCCAGCCGCGACGTTGGTTTTCACTTCCGGCGTCGGGTAACGAAGCAACGTGCGGTGCAACCGTGCACGCGCGATCTCACGATTTCGTGCCAAGCGATCGCGCAGAAGTAAAACCATCGCGCCTGCTGTCGTGCACGTACCCGTGACCGGACGCAAGAACGTTCAGCAGCCGGCTGGCGACGATAAACAGATGTCTTTCAAGTTACGGCTGCACATTCTTGTGCCGGCTTCAGTTCCTCGCCGGCGCACATATAACTGATCTCAATTCAATCCTGAACGCGCAATACGTGCTCGCGAATACGCGTCGACAGCATCGAGCCGCGCTTGAGCAGGAATTCCATCAGCAGTTGCGGATAATCAGCCCGGACCGCTGCACGCACGGACGGCCGTTCGGCAAGCCGTTGCCGCCAGGCGGTGACCTTGGGCAGGGCCGCGAAGAACCCGAAGTCGTCGATCTGTTCGAACACGTCGAAGTAGCGGAACACCGGCCCGAATGCCGCGTCCACGATGCTGAAATGCGTGCCGCTGAAATACGGGCCAGCGCCGAGCGTGTCTTCGAGCTGCTGGAATCGCGCGCGGATGCCGCGGGTTTTCCCGGCGAGCGTCGCTTCGTCCGGAGCCGTGTAGAAGCCCGCTATGGCGCTGAGCAGTACCGATGCGAACTCGACCCAGGCACGGTGCCGCGCCCGCTCGAGCGGCGCATCGGGATGCAGCGGCGGCGCGAGCGTCTCGTCGAGATAGTCGCAGATCACCGCCGATTCGAAGATGGGCGCGCCATCGACGACCAGCACCGGCGTCTTGCCGAGCGGAGAAATCCTGAGAAACCAGTCTGGCTTGTTGCTCAGGTCGACATCCGTGCGTTCGAACGGCACACCTTTTTCGGTCAGCACGATGACGGCGCGCTGGACGTACGGGCAAAGCACGTGGCTGACGAGGTGGTATTGGAGCGTGCTCATGTCGACGCCTCGCTCCGTCAGGCCGCGCCAAGCGCGAAGCGCTCGCTGCGGCGTACCGCGAGCGCGCCATCGCCGAGCAGCCACAGCGCGACGGACGCGACGATGAGGAACACCGGGTATTCCCAGCCGCCGCCCTGGCTCGTATGCACCCAGCCATTGGACAAATGCACACGCGTCGCGCACACCATGATCGGCACCAGCAGCAATGCAACCTGGCGCGCATAGACGCCCAGCACGAGCGCGATCCCGCCGGCGAACTCGGCAGTGAAGACCGGATAGGCCAGGAAGCCGGGGTAGCCGACGCTCTGGAAATACTGCGCGGTGCCCGGCAGGGTAAAGACCAGCAATTTCAGCAGTGAATGGGCGATCCACATGACGCCCAATGCCACTCGGAGCAGCAACGCGCCATACGCGGCGGCATTGGCATTTGTTGAAATCGATTGATTCATATCGGTACCCATTGCGAGAGTTGGCAAAGCGGGACCGAATTTAGCATTGCGGATATGCTTGAATAATAAGCATAATTACAAAGAGTGAATGCAAAAATGCAATGCACGGGAGACAACTGGATGCCATACAAGCTCAGCGCGGCAGATCTCGAAACGATCCTGGCACTTTTCCGCACGGGCACGCTCGTTCAGGCGGGCGAGCGACTGCAAGTGGATGCATCGACGGTGTTTCGCAATCTGCGGCGAATCGAGCGCGGCCTGCAGCAGCAGTTGTTCGAACGGACCCGTTCCGGCTATCGCGTGAAGGAAATCGGGCTGGCGCTCGCGGAACACGCCGAGCAAGTGGAAGTGCAGGTCGAATCGGCCCGCTCGATCGCCCAACAAGCGCCCGAGCAGGTGGGCGGCACGGTGCGCATCACGACCACCGACACGATCCTGCACGGGTTGGTCGGGCCGGCACTGAAGCAGTTGGAGGCCATACATCCGCGGCTTGCGTACGAATTGCACACGGGCAACGAGATCGCCGACCTCGGGCGCCGCGATGCCGATATCGCCGTGCGTGCGACGAAGGAGCCACCGGAATATCTCGTCGGCAAGCATGTCGGTCCGATCGACGTGGCGCTTTTTGCCTCAAAGCACTACGAGGCCGCGCGCAGTTATGACGACGTCACGGCGGGCAAGGTACGCTGGATCGCGCCGGACGACGCGCTGCCGGGCCATCCGTCGGTCATCTGGCGCAAGCGTCATTTCAGGAAAGTGGTGCCGCACTACAAGGTCAACAGCATCCTGACCGTGATGGAACTGGTCGCCCTCGGCATGGGCGTCGGCATCCTGCCGACGTTCCTGACCCGCGGCCGCTCCGACCTCGTGCAATTGACCGATGTCCTGCACGACTGCCAGACCGAGCTATGGGTGCTGACTCACCGGGAGTCGCGGCATCTGCGGCGCGTTTCGACGGTGTTCAAATACCTGTCGACGACGTTGAAGATTTGAGCGCGCAAGATGCAGCGCGCCACTCGCCGCGAGTAGACGTGCTATCGATTCTGGCTGACGAGGACTGGTGAAGTCGGCTCCGGTCATGGTCGACACGCTTCAAAATCCCGGCGAACGCGTGAGCACACTAAATCTTCGCATTGCGCAAACGTAGCGCGTTTGAAATAACGGATGCCGAACTCAGGCTCATCGCCAGCGCTGCAATCATCGGCGAGAGCAGCAAGCCGGTGAATGGATACAGCGCGCCTGCTGCCAGCGGGACGCCGAGTGCGTTGTAGACAAATGCGAAGCCGAGGTTCTGCTTCATGTTCCGGACGGTTGCCTCGGACAGTTCCCGAGCGCGCGCGATACCACGCAAGTCTCCCTTGACGAGCGTGACTTGCGCACTGCTCATGGCGACATCGGTGCCGGTTCCCATGGCCACGCCGACATCCGCCTTCGCGAGCGCCGGTGCATCGTTGATGCCGTCTCCGGCCATTGCCACAACATGTCCGGCACGTTGAAGCCTCGTCACCAGTTCGAGTTTGTCGGCCGGCTTGACCTCACCATGAAACTCATCGACACCGAGTTTTTCAGCAACAGCCCTGGCCGTCACCACGCCATCGCCTGTCGCCATCACGACGCGGATGCGCTTTTCCCTCAATGTCGCGAGCGCTTCCGGTGTGGTTGTCTTGATTGGATCGGCGACCGCCAACAGTCCGGCCAGGCGCCCATCGACCGACAAGTACATGACGCTGGCGCCTTGTGCGCGCATACGGTCTGCTTCCTGCGCCAGCGGCTCGACGGACACCTGGCCGGCCTGCATCAACGCGGTATTGCCGAGCGCCAGTCGCCGCCCTGCAACCAGCCCGCGCACACCGATGCCTGTCGCAGATTCGAAGGCCTCCGCCAGGTCCAGCGCAAGACCTTGCTCGCGTGCAGCTTTCACGATGGCAGCAGCCAGCGGATGCTCGCTACCCTGGTCCAGACTGGCGGCCAGCCGCAGCACCTCCTCGTCGGTGAATCCATTTGCCGCTGCGGTGCGCTCGAACGCGGGACGGCCCTCGGTCAGAGTTCCCGTCTTGTCCACGATGAGAACGTCGACCTGGCGCAGGTTCTCGATGGCGGCGGCGTCGCGGAAGAGCACCCCGCTCGACGCCCCCTTGCCGCTTGCCACCATGATGGACATCGGCGTTGCAAGTCCGAGCGCGCAAGGGCACGCGATGATGAGCACCGCGACCGCATTGATGAGGCCGAATACCCAGCTGGGCTCGGGTCCGACGAGCCCCCACACGAAGAACGTCAAAACGGCGGCGCTCACGACGCCGATGACGAACACGCCTGCAACCTTGTCCGCCATTCGCTGCATGGGCGCGCGCGAACGCTGCGCCTGCGCGACCATCTGCACGATTTGCGACAACACCGTCTGGGAGCCGACCTTCTCCGACCGGATGACCAGACTGCCGGCTGCATTCATCGTTGCACCAATGACATGGTCTCCGACGCGCTTCGTGACGGGAATGGGCTCGCCGGTAATCATCGACTCGTCCAACGAGCTCGTGCCGTCGGTTACGACGCCATCCACGGGGACTTTCTCGCCGGGGCGAACACGGAGCAGATCGCCCACCTGCACGTGGCCCAGCGGGATGTCTTCTTCGGCGCCATCTGGATTGATGCGGCGAGCCGTCTTCGGGGCGAGGCCCAGCAGCGCCTTGATGGCCGCAGACGTCTGCGAACGCGCTTTCAGCTCCAGCAATTGCCCCAGAAGCGTCAGAGAGATGATCACCGCAGCGGCTTCGAAATACACACTGACACGGCCGTGCGCGCTGTACGTCGCTGGAAACAGGTCGGGAAGGACCGTCGCAATGACGCTGTAAACGTAAGCGGCTCCAGTCCCGAGCCCGATGAGCGTCCACATGTTCGGGCTGCGATTGATGAACGAACGCACACACCGAACAAAAAACGGGAAGCCGGCCCACAGGACGACTGGCGAGGAGAGAACGAATTCGACCCAGTTCTCGGTCGACGACGGCATCAGTTCGACCTGGTGGCCGAACATCGCCAGCATGAAAACGATGGCCGTCAGTGGCAGCGTCCACCAGAATCGATGCCGGAAATCGACCAGTTCGGGATTTTCACCTTCGTCCAGATTCGGCAGGATTGGCTCGAGCGTCATGCCGCACTTCGGGCACTGCCCCGGATGGTCCTGACGGACTTCCGGATGCATCGGGCACGTGTAGATGGTGCCCTCCGGCATAGCAGGCGATGCTGCAGCACTCGATGGCGCGACGTATTTCGACGGAGCCGCTTGGAATTTCGTCAGGCAGGCCTCGCTGCAAAAGAAGTATGGCTTCCCGTCGTATTCACTGCGAAAGCGTGATGTCTGCCTGACCGGCATCCCGCATACGGGGTCGTGGAGTTGCGCCCCCGTACCACCGTGGTCGCGGTCTCCCCCGTGGAGATGCGCATGCGCGTCATCTTCGTGTTCGACGGCATGCTGGTGCCCACGCGTGCCATGGGCATGATGTCCGTCTGACGAGTGCGCTGAAACCGGCTGCTGAGGTGCCCCATCGTCTTCACGTTGACTGTTCATCTTGACGCTCCTTCGCTATCGGCACTGATTCGGTGTTATTCGAACCCGGGTGCGAGGCCCGGCCTCTGTCCTGAGTCAGTCGCAATGCGTTTGCCTGGCCAACTCCGCCAATATCGGGCAATCCGGGCGCGAGTCGCCCTTGCAGTGCTGGGCCAGATACTGGAGTGTGTCGCGCATTTCGACGAGTTCGCGGATACGCTCGTTCAGGTCGTCGATGTGCTGCGTCACGAGCTGCTTGACCTCGCTGCTGGGACGTTCGCGGTCTTCCCAGAGCGCCAGTAACGCCGAAATCTGCGTAGTCGAGAAGCCGAGATGTCGCGCCCGTCGCACGAAGCGGAGGACCTCGACATCCTTGGCCGTGTAGACCCGATAGTTCGATGCCGTTCTCGTCGCGGGCCGGATGAGCCCGGCCTCTTCATAGTGACGAATCATCTTGGCTGAAACGCCGGAAGACTTCGCCACCTCACCGATATTCATGACCGCCTCCTTTGGTGGCCCATTTCGAGCCCCAATGATGCACATTCTTGACCTTCCCACTATGGGAAGGTCAAGGAACCTGACCAGATAGAGAAACGGATTTCCGGCGGTCAAGGTCGTTACTCGAGCACGACGTATCTACACGGGCGAACCATCGGCGTGAACGGACGATGATGCGGTGTCGTTCAAGTCGTTCCTGGCAACGGGCTCGAACCAAGCACGGCCGCTACCATCAGCACGCCGACCAGTACGAGAGATTCCACATGGAGCACCCTGCCGAATCGACGGAGCGGCCTCCCAGGAATCGCTTCCGACGGCTTTTTCAATGTCGACAGAAGCGTGGGCATCTCGAAGAAGCGATTGTGTCCGCCGAGTGCGGCGCCAAGCAGTACGAGCGCCAGCTTGAGCATGAGAACTTGCCCGTAAATCGAGTGCAACAGATTGGCGGGAACGTTGACGCCTCGCCAGCCGTTGTAGGCGCCAGTGCTGAACAGGACGATCAGCGCGTAAGTCGATGCGTCGGAGAGCGACTGCACGAACGATGCGCTGGTCTGCCGTTCGTTTCCCAGGGCATCGAGCAGGCGCGGCATAACCACGTAAGTCGTAACCAGCACCAGTCCGACCCACGCGCTGATGGCAAGCAGATGCAGCCAGTCCACCCATACGGGCAGACTGAACAGCCCTGCGTCGACGGGATGTCCGGCGTTACTGCGCGCCAGCGCGACGCCCGCTAACGCACCCCATATGGCGAACGGCAAGCGGGTTTCGTTTCCCGACCGCAGGAATGCCAGTACGGCTATGCAAAGCGTGAAAAACGCGCCAACCAGCCATGCATGTCCGAACCCGGTTGCCGCAAGCATCGACCACACGGCCGGGCCCGCCTCGACTAACGACGACTCGCTCATCAGCGCGCAATGCGCCCAGAACGACAGCGCGCTTGCCAGCAGCGAGACGATGGACGCCGCTCGAAGCGTGACGACCAGACGCCGGCCGACGCGCTGTTGCCAGGTCGACTCACCGCGCGCAAGCCATTGGCTGCTGAGCAGGGCACCGACGATGACGGCGAAGCCGACGTTCTGGATGGCCACCGATACCAGCCGCAGGATGCCGAGGAACCCGTCGTTCATCACTTCACCTTGAACGCGTATGTGCCCTTGGTCCTGTGCGAGTCGGAGGTCATCACCGCCCATTGCACGGCGTAGACACCCGACGCGAGCTTCGGCACGGCAACGGTCATGACGCGTGGATTGGCAGCATCGACCTTCGCTCTTTCCTTTCCGATGGAGGTGCCGCTCGCGTCAGTGACCTTTATCGTGCTGAAGGTCGGCTCCAGGTCCTCGTTGAAAGTAAGCCGCAACGCTTCCGGTGCGGCGTCGACGATGGCGCCCGACGCCGGAACGGCACTTTCCAGCTTTCCGTGCGCCAATGCTGCGACAGGCACGACTGCGATAGCGCCAGCCGCAGCAAGGCCGGCAAACTGCCTGAATGTGAGAGTCTTCATGTTCTTGCTCGTCTCGAATGGTGAGGGCGGGGCGCGATACAGGCGCCCCGCTGGATGTCCTTATTGCTTCTGCAGCTTCACCACGGTCAGTGCGCCATTCACTTCTTCGGCGACGAAGTCGATCTTGTCGCCGACCTTCACTTGAGACAGCATGGCTGGGTCCTTGACCTTGAAGACCATCGTCATCGCTTCCATGCCGAGGTTCTCGAGCGGACCGTGCTTGATGGTGAGCTTGCCGGCGGCCAGGTCGACCTTCCTGATTTCGCCGTGCGACATGCTGTCCTTCATGTCGGCGGATTGCATGGTTCCACTGCCCATGCTCATGTTGCCCATGTCGCTGGCCGCGTACGTTGCAGCAGCGAAGGTCAGCGCACAGCCCATCGCAATCGAAACGAATGCAGTTTTCATCGTGTGTTCTCCAGAGTTGAGGTGAGGAAATCGACGGCTGGGTCATGCCCGGCCTTGTTGTGTTGTTCAGCTGTCCGGCAACTCGCCGGTGTATTCGTAGGCCACGGTTCCCTTCGGGTGCTTGAACCAGCCCGGGTCGCGGTAGTCGTTTCGGCCGAGGCCCTGTCGCACTTTGACGACCGTGAACATGCCGCCCATTTCCAGCGGCCCGAACGGTCCGGTGCCGGTCATCATCTGCAGCGTGTTGTCGGGCAGCGGCATCTCCATTGCGCCCATCGCACCGCCCGTGCTTCCCATCGCCATGTAATCCGGCACCAGCTTGCTGATGCGCTTCGCGAGGTCTTTCTGCGGGACGCCGATGAGATTGGGTACCTGGTGTCCCATCGCATTCATCGTGTGGTGCGACTTGTGGCAATGGAACGCCCAGTCGCCCGGCCGGTTTGCCGTGAATTCGATGGCGCGCATCTGTCCCACGGCGACGTCGGCCGTCACTTCAGGCCAGCGCGCCGACGGCGGTATCCATCCCCCATCGGTGCCGACGACTTCGAAGCTGTAGCCATGCAGGTGAATCGGATGGTTCGTCATCGTCAGATTGCCGAACCGGATGCGGACGCGGTCGCCCGCGCGCACAGGCAGCGAGTCGATCCCCGGGAATACGCGCGAATTCCACGTCCACATGTTGAATTCGGTCATCGTGTTGACGCGCGGCGTGTAGCTGCCGGGGTCGATGTCATATGCCGACATCAGGAACACGAAGTCGCGGTCCACCGGCATCACCGCCCGGTCCTTCGGATGCACGATGAACGTGCCCATCATCCCCATCGCCATCTGCACCATCTCGTCGGCATGCGGGTGGTACATGAACGTGCCGTGCCGCTCGAGCTGGAATTCGTACACATAGGTCTTGCCGGGCGGAATCTGAGGCTGCGTGAGCCCTCCGACGCCGTCCATTCCGCAGGGCAGCAGCATCCCGTGCCAGTGGACCGTGGTGTGCTCCGGCAGCTTGTTGGTCACGAAGATGCGCACCTTGTCGCCCTCGACCGCCTCGATCGTCGGGCCGGGCGACTGGCCGTTGTAGCCCCAGAGATTGGCCTTCATGCCGGGCGCCATTTCGCGAACGACCGGCTCCGCAGTGAGGTGGAATTCTTTCCAGCCGTTTTTCATGCGCCACGGCAATGACCAGCCGTTCAGCGTCGTCACTGGCGTGTAGGGCCGCCCGTTGGGCGGCTGAAGCGGCGGCTGCGTTGCGGGATGCGCCATCGTCGGCGCTTCGGGCAGCGACGCCGCGCCAGCTTTGCTGACCATCGCGGCACCCAGCAATGCGGCACCCGAGCCGCTCAGGAATGTTCGTCGTGACACCATCTCAATTACCTTCGGACTGCGTGTGCGGCGCCGCGAGCGTGGCTGCGGCCGTCGCTGATTGCTCGGTTGAACGGGCGGGAGCGTCTACTGGACGGTCGGGCGGAGGGAGGCGTCCACCCAGTGCGAGTTGCAGGTCGGTTTCCGCGAGCCAGTAGTCCTTCAGCGCGTCGATATAGCCATTGACCGCGTTGACCTGTTCTCGCGAATCGGCAAGCAGGTCGAACGCGCTGGCGAGCATGCCGTTGTAGCGCAGCAGCATCTCGTCGGAGATGGTCTTGCGCAGCGGCACCACCTCGTCGCGGTAATGCCTGGCGATGTCGTAGTTCGTTACGTAGGCGACGTACGATTCGCGGACCTCGGAGCGTGCGTCGACGGCCGTCTGTGCCAGCTTGTTCGCCGATTGCATGTACAGCGCTTCCGCCCGCGCAACCTTGGCACTGCCCCAGTCGAAAATCGGAATCTCGACGCTGATTTCGTAGCCGCGCTCGTGCCCTTTGTCCGTCTCGAAGTTGTTGAGGTAACCGACCTCCAGCGCATTGACGAAACGCGTCGCCTTGCTCAGGCCGAGGGACGTCGCGACACCTTGCGTGCGCAACCTGGCGGCCTGGATGTCGAGCCGGTTGTGCATCGCGAAGACCTCCAGATCCTTCAATTCCGGTCGTTCCCTGGGCAAGTCGGGCAACCGCTCCGGCAAGCTGTATTGCGTCGCCGCGCCCCAAACGCCCATCACGCGAGTCAGCTTTTCTCGCGCTGCAAAGGCTTGTTGCCGCGCCTTCGCAACCTGAGTCGCCGCATCGGCGTAAAACGCCTGCTGGCGCGCGTAGTCGAGCCGGCTGGCGTTGCCGGCCTGCTGCATCCGGTGCGCCAGTTCTGCTCCGGCACTGGCGGAGTCCTTGACCTGTTCCGCATACTTCGCGGACTGCCCCGCTGCCACGGCGCTCACGTATGCGCGGCGGGCGTCAGCGGCCACTTTGAGCATCGCATCGGCCGTCTCGAGTTTGGTCTGCTCGAAGCGGCGGCTTTCGATGCGCGTGGCCAGCGGCAGCGTCAGGATGGCCAGCACGTTCGCGGAAAACGTGCGCGTGATGCCGAAGTTGTCGCTCCAGTGCGTGCGGCTGAAACTGAAGCCCGGATTGGGGAGGCGACCGGCCTGGACAAGGTCCGCTTCCGAGATTCCCAACTCGGCGTAGGACGCCTGCAGTCCCGCGTTATTGAGCAAGGCGACCTGGACGGCGTCATCCATGGCCAGCGGTTTTCCGAGCACTTCGCGCGTGCGTTGCGCGACCGCGTCACGGTCCTGCTCGGTACGGACGAACAGCGCCTCTTTCCCGAGCCGCTCCGATGCGGTGGTCGAGACGGTATTGAAACCGCCATCCCTGGAAAACGTCGTACAGCCGGCGAGCACGACCAGCGCGACGGCACCGGCAATCAACCGAATGGAAATGCGTCGCTCGATCATTGGCCGTCCCTCTCGTGTGTCGAGTGATGACTCGTGTTCGAGGGGCTGCTGGAGGTTGCCTCGCGCTTCGAGCTGGGGCGTGCCGGCGTGACGGCCCGATTTACCTGTTGCCAGGTGGGCGCCTCACCGTCTCTGTACGGCTGGTAATCGTCAAATGCGGACGGGGCGGCAACGGCCGGGACCGACGCTGCCGCGTCTGACGGGTCGGGAACGGACGTCGTAGCGAGGACGAGCGTCGGCAATGCTGCCGCCGCGCCGACCAGCGCTGCAGATAGGATTCGCATGGTTTTTCTCGTCGAATGTCAGCCGGGCGGCCGGAACGCGCCGCCAAAGCGAGATGAACGCCGCAGCACACACGCTGCGACGCGAAGCTCAGACGAGAAGGATTCGGGGAGGCCGCTCGATGCCAGCGGTCAGAAATGACGCGGCTGCGGTAGAAGAGGAAGGGAAGACAGCGGTGAGTGCGGAATCGAACGACCGCGCGACCGACGGCGCGGTTGGCAATCCAGCGCCGACGCAACACGACACGCAGGTCGAGCACGAGTGCGCGTGGTGGGTATCTGCCAGACTGTGCTGGTGCGTGCCGTGGTCAGCTGCCGCGTGTACGTCGGCCGCTTCATGGTGCTGCTCGGCAAGCGGTTGCCCGGCGCCAGTGGCGAACTCGACGTCTTCGTCCGCATGTGCCGCCGCGCACTGCATTGCAATCGCAGCGAACGACTGAACCGGAAGGCTCAGTGCGAGGAACAGAACGAGGAAGAGTTTGCGCCAGTACGACATGGGGCAAAAGTCTAGCATGACGTGACGCGCGTTGCGATGTCGTCATCGTGACGACGCGTAGCGGCATCCGCGAACCGACATGTCGTCGCGGGCGGGAGCGGCATGCGCTTCCTTAGCCGGTCACAGGTCGCGCCGCGTTATCGAATTGGCGGCAGGTCACATCACGACGGGCTTACTGGATAACTCGTCCTGAGGAGGACGGCGAGACGGGTAATGTTTCTTGAGCAGTTCGGTGACGAGCTCAATCCCGTGTATCGAGCCAGACTCGAAGCTGCCAGCCTTGAATGCGGTTTCCATGGTGCGGCAGACCACTTCCCATTCTTCACTTGTGACGCGCGAATGGATGCCTCGGTCCGCGACAATCTCGACGTCCCGGTCGGCCAGCAGCAAGTAGATGAGCACGCCGTTGTTGTGCTCGGTGTCCCAGACCCGAAGCTCCGAGAACACGTCAATCGCGCGCTCGCGGGCGGTCTGTCCTCGAAGCAACGCGGCGCTATGCAATGCGCCCTCTACCGCGAAGCGCAGCTGGCCCGCGTGCGCGACGTGGCTCGCCTTTACCGCTGCCTCGATCTTCGCCAGCGTCGGTTTCGGGAAGGCGGCGTTGACCCGCCATTTCGTCATGAGCAGGTGCCGGATAACGCGTCGGAAATCCATGATTACCATCTCCCCGACGCGCCACCGCCGCCAAAGCCACCGCCGCCGCCGCGAAAGATGTCTCTTCCAGAACCTTGCCCCCCTGAATGTCCGCCGATGTAGGGGCCGCCGACGCGCATCCCCATCCCGGCGCCGATCAACGTGAATACAAGGGAAATGGCGCCGGCGACGATGGCGACGAGAACCGCGCCCGACAATAGCCACGCGACGAATCCAACTGCGCCTCCGGTGATGACGGCTCCGGCCAGTCTGCCGAAGAGGGTTCTCAGCACACCGCCCGCCACAATCGTCAGCACGAACAACACCGGCAATAGACTGCCGGCGCCTGGCCCCGGAGATTGGCGGGGAGCCGGAAGTGGTTCCCCATCCACCACGCGCATGATGCCGTCCACGCCGGCCGATACGCCGCCGTAGAAATCGCCCTGCCGGAATCGTGGGACGATGATGTCCTCGATGATGCGGTTGCTCGTGGCGTCCGTGAGCACACCCTCCAGGCCATAGCCGACTTCGATACGCAGCGTCCGGTCGTTTTTGGCGATGATGAGCAGAACGCCGTCGTCCACGCGCGTCCGCCCGAGCTTCCATTGTTCGACGACGCGGATCGAGTACTGCTCGATGGTCTCGGGTTGCGTCGTCGGTACGATGAGCACCGCAATCTGGCTTCCCTTGCGTGCTTCGTAATCCTTCAGCGATTGCTCCAGCGTGCTGCGCTGTTCATCGGACAGCGTGCCCGTCGCGTCGGTCACGCGCGCGGAGAGCGCCGGTACAGGCTGCGCTGTCTGACCGACGGCGTTGCTCCACCAAAACAGCACGGCCAAGGCGACCAGCGCCGCGCGAACCATCTTCAATTTGCGGCTCCGCTCGCCGGCCCCGGCGCGGCACCAAAGTCCACCCGCGGCGGCTTGGCGATTTCCGCTTCGTTCGTGACGGCAAAGTTCGGCTTTTCCTTGTAGCCGAACGCCATCGCGGTCAGATTGTTCGGGAACGAGCGAACCGTGATGTTGTAGTCCTGAACCGAGCGGATGTAGCGGTTCCGGGCTACGGCGATTCTGTTTTCGGTACCCTCGAGCTGGGCCTGGAGGTCACGAAAATTCGCGTCGGACTTCAGCTGCGGGTAGTTTTCGGAAACCACGAGCAGCCGGGAAAGAGACGACGTCAGTTGTCCCTGGGCCGCCTCGAACTTTGCGAACGCGGCGGGGTCCGCCAGCAGTTCCGGCGTGGCGCGCATGGCGCCCACTTGAGCCCTGGCTTCGGTCACCCGCGTTAGAACGTCTTTTTCCTGGTTCGCATATCCCTTCACGGTGTTGACGAGATTCGGCACCAGGTCCGCGCGCCGCTGGTACTGATTGAGCACTTCGGACCAGTTGGCCTTCACCTGCTCGTCCTGGGCCTGTATGGCGTTGTAGCCGCATCCGGACAGCATCACGATGCAGGCCGTCATCAACACCGCAAGACACGCGGCACGAAAAGTCGAAAAGCGTTGCATGTCCTGCCCCCTTACGGCCGGTTGTGTCTGCTGAAACGATGCTAAGCGGCTCGCGTATGACGGGCTTGATTTGCGTCAATGGGGGGGCAGCCCGGCCTTGCGTGTCGACTTCGGATGGATGTCCGCCGCGACAGGCAGGAGGAACGCGACACGGGAGCGCACGTTCACCGATTGTGACCGCCCAAACCCCGCCCCCAACCTCACTCCACCGTCACCGACTTCGCCAGATTCCTCGGCTTATCAATATCCGTCCCCCGCGCCAGCGCCGCGTGATAAGCCAGCAGCTGCATCGGCACGGTATGCAGGATCGGCGAAAGCGGCCCGTAGTACTCGTTGAGCCGAATCACGTCGATCCCTTCGCCCGACGTCAACCCGCAGTCGACGTCCGCGAACACGAACAGCCTGCCGTTGCGCGCGCTCACCTCGTGCATGTTCGACTTGAGCTTCTCCAACAGCATGTCGTTCGGCGCGACCGCGATCACCGGCATCTCGTTGCTGACCAGCGCCAGCGGCCCATGCTTCAGTTCGCCCGCCGGATACGCCTCGGCATGGATATACGAAATCTCCTTCATCTTCAGTGCGCCTTCCAATGCGATCGGGTAATGCATCCCGCGGCCGAGGAACAGCATGTTGTCGCGTCGCGCGAGCAGCTCCGACCAGCCCATGATCTGCGGCTCCAGCGCGAGCACTTTCGCCATCGCATCGGGCAGATGCCGCAGCGCGCGCAGATGCGCCTTCTCGTCGTCGTCGCTCAGCCGGCCGCGAACCTGCGCGAGCGACAGCGTCAGCAGGAACAACGCGACGAGCTGCGTCGTGAACGCCTTCGTCGACGCGACGCCAATCTCGATCCCCGCGCGCGTGACGAACTGCAGCGCACACTCGCGCATCAGCGCGCTCGACGCGACGTTGCAGATCGCCAGCGTATGCATCATCCCGCGCTGCTTCGCGACCTGCACGGCGCCGAGCACGTCGGCCGTCTCGCCGCTCTGCGACACCGCGACGACCAGCGTGCGCGGGTTCGCCACGCCGTCGCGATAGCGGAATTCGCTGGCGATCTCGACGTTCGTCGGCAGCTTCGCGATGCTTTCGATCCAGTACTTCGCCGTCAGCGCCGCGTGATAGCTGCCGCCGCACGCGAGCAGCAACACCGAGTCGACGTCGTTGAACACGCGCCACGCGCCGTCGCCGAACAGCTCCGGCATGATCGACGCGACATCGAGCAGCGTATCGGCCACCGCCTGCGGCTGCTCGAAGATCTCTTTCTGCATGTAGTAGCGGTACGCGCCGAGATCGGCCGCGCCGCTGTGCGCGGCGACCCGCTGTACCGCGCGCTCGACACGCTGGCCGGCCGCATCGACGATCCAGTAGCGATGCAGTTGAATGTCCGCGACGTCGCCGTTCTCGAGGTACGCGATGCGGTCGGTCACGCCCGACAGCGCGATCGCATCCGACGCGAGAAAGTTCTCGCCGTCGCCGACGCCCACGACGAGCGGCATCCCGTCGCGCGCACCGACGATGCGATGCGGCTCGTCGCGGCACATCACCGCGATCGCGTAGCTGCCGCGCAAGCGCGCGACGGCGCCGCGCACCGCGTCGAACAAGTCGCCGTCGTACAGATGATCGATCAGATGCGCGATCGCCTCGCTATCCGTCTGGCTGGCAAATACGTAGCCGTGCGCCTGCAGTTCCGCACGCAATTGATCGCAGTTCTCGATGATCCCGTTGTGCGACAGCGCGATGCGCGCGTTGTCGTCGCGCGGCGAAAAATGCGGATGCGCGTTGAGCGTGACGGGCGCGCCGTGCGTGGCCCAGCGCGTGTGCGCGATGCCGGTGTAGCCCGACAGCCCCTGCGCCGCGATCTCGCGCTGCAGGTTCGCGACGCGATCGACGCTACGCGCGCGGGCGAGCGCACGGTCGCGATAGACGACGACCCCGCACGAATCGTAGCCGCGGTATTCGAGCCGCTTCAGCCCGTCGACGAGATTGGGCACGATGTCCCGCTGAGCCACCGCCCCGACAATTCCACACATATCGCGCTCCCTGAATACGTTGTCTGAGTCCGTGACCGCGATAGTAGAGGCAGCAAAATGGAATTAAATTTCAAAATTGGTGTAATCCTGAAACGATGCGGCAATGCGGTAGGATGATGAAATTAAATTCCACATCCATCTCGCAAGGAGCTGCCGATGGCCGGCATCACGCTCGACGATCTCGACCTGCGCATTCTCGCGATCCTGCAGGACGACGCATCGGTGTCGAACCTGCAACTGGCCGAGCGCGCGCTGTCGTCGCCGCCGACCTGCATGCGCCGCGTGCGGCGGCTGACGGAGGCCGGCGTGATCCGTCGGCAGATCGCGGTGCTCGATCCGGTCGCGATCGGCACGGCCGTCACCGCGCTGATCGAGATCAGCCTCGACCGGCAGACGGCCGAAGACTACGACGCATTCGAGGCCTACGTGTGCGCGGAGCCGTCGGTCACGCAGTGCTACCGCGTGTCGCCGGGGCCGGATTTCATCGTGGTGGCCGATCTGGCCGACGTCGCCGAATACGATGCGTTCGCGCGGCGCCTCTTCACCGGCGCATCGAACGTGCGCAACGTGCGGACGTTCTTCTCGACGCATCGCGCGAAATTCGACGCGAACGCGCGCGTCGCGCACGCAATGCGCAAGCGTCGCGACGATTGACCCACGGCGGCGCGTCGCACGCGATCCGACGCCTTCAGAACGCGAACGCCTGCTGCGCTGCGTGTCGGTCACCGCGCACGAAGCGCGCGCCTTCGAGCGACAACAACGCGCGCTTGCGTTCGATCCCGCCTGCATAGCCGGTGAGGCTGCCGGACGCGCCGATCACGCGATGGCACGGCACCATGATCGCGACCGGATTGCGGCCGATCGCGCCGCCGACGGCGCGCGCCGCACTCATCGGCAACCCCAGGCGCTCGGTGACGTCGCCGTACGACACGAGTTCGCCGAACGGGATCGCGAGCAGTTGCTGCCAGACGCCACGCTGGAACGCGGTGCCGTTCAGCTGAATCGGTACGGAGAAGGTGTGGCGCGTGCCGCCGAAATATTCGGCGACCTCGTCGGCGATGTGCCGCGCGAGCGATGAAGCGGCGACGTGCGCGTGCGCATCCGCGGCGATCGCGAGCGACGGATAGTATTTCTGGCCGACGAAGAACAGGCCGGTCAGCGCATCGTGCTCGATACGGACGGCGATGTCGCCGAGCGGGCTCGGGATCAGAAGCGCGGGAGTCATCGCGAAGTTTCTCCTTGAGGGCGTTGGCTCGCGTAGCGCGGCATATGCACGCTATTGCGCGCCGCAGCGCCGGCAGCGAACGCATTCGGCGCGTTTACGCAGCGGGCCATGCGGCGCTCCACCTAGGGCGACGATACGCACATCCGAACCCGCCGTTGAGGCAGCGATTGCGCGAAGGCATCGTGTCGTAGCAGACAGCGGAGCGGGATCGGCATACATCCGATGACTTTAAACGATCCGCAGCGCAGTTTTCGGCCGAACGCTGACTTGCGCATCCGCGCGCACGGGCTCCGTCACGACCCCGTTTCACCGCACGCGCATCGCGGAAAACGATTGATGTGCACTTTGCGAAACGGTCATCTCTTTTTGCGCGATCGAATTTGAGACGACTCATCGAAATCCCGGACTGACATCGCCCCGACCGGCGGCCTATGCTTGGAAAAACGTTTTCCACCCATCGGTGAAATAGCGGCTGCGCGATGCCCGCGCAGTTGCGGTTCGCCGCGGCGCCCGTCGCCGGTTACGGACTACGTATCGACAGTCGGCGCGACGGGCGCGACCGCGCATCGGAGACACTCATGCAATCTGCCGTTGTCGGCGCGGTGCGCGCCGTCGCCAGCCGCTACCGCTGGACCGTCTGTGCGCTGCTGTTCTTCGCGACCGTCATCAACTACATGGACCGGCAGATCCTCGGCCTGCTCGCGCCGATGCTGCAGCACGACATCGGCTGGACCCAGGTGCAGTACGGCCGCATCGTGATGGCGTTCACCGCGTTCTATGCGATCGGCCTGCTGGGCTTCGGGCGCATCGTCGACTGGCTCGGCACGCGCATCTCGTACGCGGCCGCGATGCTGATGTGGAGCATTGCGGCGATGCTGCATGCGGCGGTCGGCTCCGTGATGGGCTTCGCCGCGGTGCGCGCGCTGCTGGGGATCGGCGAGGGCGGCAACTTCCCGGCCGCGATCAAGACGACGGCCGAATGGTTTCCGCGCCGCGAACGCGCGCTCGCGACCGGCATCTTCAACTCGGGCGCGAACATCGGCGCGGTGTTCGCGCCGGCGATCATCCCGGCGATCGCGCTGGCCTACGGATGGCGCGCGGCGTTCGTGATCATCGGCGCGATCGGCATCGTGTGGCTCGCGGTGTGGCTGGTGCTGTACCGCACGGCCGACACGCACGCGCTCGCCGCCGAATACGACGAGCCGCGCGACGAAGCGGAAGCACTCGACGCGGCCAACGCGGATGCCGGCGCGCCGCGCTGGGGCGAGCTGATCCGCAAGCGCGAAACCTGGGCGTTCCTGATCGGCAAGTTCCTGACCGACCCGGTGTGGTGGTTCTATCTGTTCTGGCTGCCGAAGTGGCTGAACGAGTCGCGCGGGATGGACATGCAGCACATCGGCCTGCCGCTCGTGTGCATCTATGCGCTGACCACGGTGGGCAGCGTGGGCGGCGGCTGGCTGTCGTCGGCGCTGCTGCGCGCGGGCTGGAGCGTGAACGGCGCGCGCAAGACGGCGATGCTCGTCTGCGCGTGCTGCGTGCTGCCGATCGCGTTCGTGTCGCAGGTGCAGAGCCTGTGGATCGCGGTGACGATCGTCGGGCTCGCCGCGGCCGCGCACCAGGGCTGGTCGGCGAACCTGTTCACGACGGCATCCGATCTGTTTCCGCGCCGCGCGGTCGCGTCGGTGGTGGGCATCGGCGGGATGGCTGGTTCGATCGGCGGCGTGCTGTTCTCGGAAGTGATCGGGCAGGTGCTGCAGCGCACGGGCCACTACTGGGTGCTGTTCGCGATCGGCGCGCTGGCGTACCTGCTCGCGCTCGCGATCATGCACGCGCTCACGCCGAAGATGAAGCCGGCCCGACTCGGCGCGTAAGCGCCGCGACACGCGAACGCGCCGCGCTGGACGCGGCGCGTTTTCGTTTGGGGTGGGCGGGGCGCATGCGAAGCGATGCGGGGTTGCGGCGGTTGAGTTTGGGATGGCGGCTGCGACTGCGACTGCGACTGCGACTGCGACTGCGACAGCGACAGCGACAGCGACAGCGACTGAGATTGCGACAGCGATTGCGACAGCGATTGCGACAGCGATTGCGACTGCGGCTGCGGCTGCGGCTGCGATTGCGATTGCGATTGCGATTGCGATTGCGACAGCGGCTGCGACAGCGATTGCGACAGCGATTGCGACTGCGATGTCGACTACGACAGCAACTGCAACCGCAGGCTACCGCAACCGCCGCACAGCCCGCCCGCCACTCACCCCACCGCCGCCGTCGATGCCCGCATGATCAACCGCGGCTCGAACGTCGAATAGCTCGCGTCGGTGCGTCCGGCGAGCGCGTCGATCAGCTTCTGCATCGCGAGCTCGCCCATGTTTTCGCTCTGGATGTCGATGGTGGTCAGCGCGGGCGCCGCGTATTGACCGTACGGCACATTGTCGATGCCGGCGACGGAAACGTCCTGCGGCAACCGGAAGCCGAGCGACGCGGCTTCCTTCATGAAGCCGAGCGCGATCAGGTCGTTGTAGCAGATCACCGCCTGCGGGCGCTGCGGCCCGAGCATCACGCGCGAGCAGGCGCGCTCGCCGGCTTCGGCGGTGGGCGCATGCGCGTCGTGCACGTCGAGCGTGAGTCCCGCTTCCGCGAGACAGTCGCGCGCGCCCTGGATCCGTTCGTCGTTCACGCGCGCGGTGCCGAAGCCGAGATACGCGATGCGCGTGTGGCCCAGGTTGAGCAGATGGCGCGCGAGCATGTAGGTGGCGAGCCGGTTGTCGATGCCGACGCTCGGGATCGGCAGGCCGGGGCTGCGTCGCAGCAGCACGAGCGGCTTGTGCAGATCGAGCATCCAGCCCGCTTCGTCGTCGGGCATCCGCGTGCTGACGATCAAGCCGTCCACGCGCTGCGCGAGCGCCTCGACCAGCGAGCGTTCGCGCGCCTGGCTTTCTTCGGTATCGACGAGCAGCAGCGTGTAGTCGTGCTGGAGCGCGACGCGGTTCGCGCCTTTGACGACGCTCGTGAAATACGGGTTGCTGATGTCGAGGATCACGAGGCCGATCGTGCGTGTGCGCCCGGTGATCATCGAGCGCGCGAGCGGATTCGAACGATAGCCGAGGCGCTCGATCGCCTCCTTGAGCCGCGCTTCGACCGTCGGTGAGAAGCGCTGCGTGCCGTTCACGAACTTGGAGACCGTCGCAACCGACACGCCGGCCTGGGCCGCCACGTCGCGGATCGTCGGGGAAACTTTTTTCATCGCAAGGGTAACGTTTACGTTCCGTTGTCCGCGATTGTGGCAGAAAACCGAGGCGGCCGGCCATCGGCCGACATCGGGAAAGTGCGGATGGCCGAGAAGGTGGCCGACCGTTGACGTTCGCCTTCGCCGCCGCGTATAGTTGGAAAACGTTTTCCGGCCAAATCGTTGCAAGCGATTGGAGGTCGGGCGCATCCGCATACCTTCAGCACAGATCCAAGGAGACTCGATGAACGCCACTTCCACCGGCGCCCGCAAGCCGTTTGCGCGCCTGCTGCTGACCGGCGCGGCCGGCAATCTCGGTCGCCAGCTGCGCGGCGCGCTCGCGAACTGGGCCGACATCGTGCGCGTGAGCGACGTCGCCGCGCTCGGTGACGCGGCGCAGCACGAGGAAACCCGGGTCGTCGACCTGTCCGATCGGCCGGCGGTGATGGACCTCGTCGACGGCGTCGACGCGATCGTCCACCTCGGCGGAATTTCGGTCGATGCGCCGTTCGACGATCTCGTCGATGCGAACATCACCGGCACGTACAACCTGTACGAAGCCGCGCGCAAGCACGGCGTGAAGCGCGTCGTGTTCGCGAGCTCGAACCATGCGATCGGTTTTCATCCGGTCACGGAAGTGCTCGACGTCGACGCGCCGCTGCGTCCGGACAGCCTCTATGGCGTGACGAAGTGCTTCGGCGAAGCGCTGTCGCGGTACTACTTCGACCGCTTCGGGATCGAGACCGTGTGCCTGCGGATCGGCTCGTCGTTCGAGGTTCCGAAGAACCCGCGCATGCTGGTGACCTTCCTCAGCTATCGCGACTTCATCGAGCTGGTGCGCTGCGCGCTGCTGACGAACCGCGTCGGGCATGCGATCGTGTACGGCGTGTCGGACAACCCGGTGAAGTGGTGGGACAACACGAAGGCCGGCTTCCTCGGGTTCCGGCCGCAGGACAGCTCCGCGCAGTTCGCCGGGCTGTTTCCGGTGACCGCGCCGAGCGCCGAATACGACGATCCGGCGCAGCGTTACCAGGGTGGCGGCTTCGTCGTCGGCGAGCCGCTGGAGCGCGGCGCGAACTAGACGCCGGGGCGGCCGCGGCGGTTTCAGCGCAGGATGTCCGTCGCCTTGTGCGACGCGTCCACGCCGTCGATCAGGATCAGCGAACCGCTCGCGTGCCGCGTGCGCAGCGGCTGGATCTGCCGGTAAGCGTCGCAGTCGTACCACGCGCGCGCGGCGGCGAGATCGGGAAACGCGATCGCGATCAGATCGCCGTGCCACTCGCCTTCGCGTACGTCGGGCCGCGCGCCGTGTATCGCGAAGTAGCCATCGAACGGCGCAAGCGTGCCGTCGATGCGTTCGAGGTATTCGACGATGTCGTCGCACATTTGAACGTCGTGCAGGTGGGCGATGGCGTAGGCGGTCATGTCGGGCTCCTGGGCGTCGATGCGATGCGTCGATCGGTGACCCCATGATCGGCACGCGCGCGACGCGCGTCGATTACCTGCGACGTAAGCAAATCTGCGCGGCTGTATGCGATGCGGGGCTCGACGCGCTCGTGTCGCACGTGTCGCATGATGCGTTCACGCGCGCTGGCGCATCGGTAGCGACGCCGGCTCGGGCGCGGAGTGGGCCGCTGGCGACGATGGTCGCGGGCAGCGCGGGTGGTGCAGCCGCTGGTGGGGCAGCAGATCGCCGCGCGATGTTGAGCGCGGCGTTACCGGAAGTGGATGGCGGGCGGCGCGCTAATGGCGCCGACGGTGTGTCGCTCGGGTGCGCTCACACCGCTCACACCGGATACGCATCGTCGACTTTGAGGTTGGCGAGGCGGAACAGCGTGCGCAGCGTTTGCGGGTGAATGTCGCGGTGCGCGGCGAGCGACGTCAGCATGAAGTCGAGGACTTTCGCGTAGCGCAGCAGCACGAGGCAGCGCGCGAGGTCGGCGCGGCCGCGCATGTCCTCGGCGTAGCGCACCATCTCGGTCGACAGCGAGCGGGCCATCTCGAGTTCCATCTGCTGCTTTTCGGTCCATTCAGGCTGCGGCTGTTCGAGCAGCTTCGCGAGAAAGATCTGGAACGACGTATCGGACGAGTTGGGCAGCGTATCCATGAAATGCCTCGCAACTGGCGTGGATCGTTCGGGCTTGGCCTGAACCGGGTTCGTATATGCGCCGCTCGGCGGCGCGGCTGTTGCTGCAACGAATGCAGGTTCCGTACCAGCAACGCGATCCACTTGCCCGGCCGGTCGCGCGCGGCGCGCCGCGATGGCTGCTGTGGCGCGTCGGGACTGGCTCGCGCGGGATGTCGCGGCGTCCGGCGGACGGTCGTGTATGGTGGCGTGCGGCACGGAAAACTCGTCCGGACCGATGAAATGCTTCACCGATGTAACGTAACGCCATGGTGACGCCAGTCGCATTTTCGGGCGCGGACGCGGTGGTGTCGAGGCGTGTGCGCGGGAGGTGCGCCGGGCGGGGGTGTGCGCGGTGGGGGCGGTTGCGTGGGGTACTCGATACGGGCGTCGGTCCAAGCACGCGATTGCGTGCGGCGCGCACCGGACGTTTCATCGGTGAGACGTCCTGCCGTTGCCAGGAGTTCGTGTCTGACATGCGTTGAACTTCGGGCCTCAGACCTCTGGCCGACGTTCGAGCGCTCGGGGTAAACCAGCGCGGGCTGCGTCATCGCGCACTCCAACCGTGCCGGGATGCGGTGCGCTTCCCAACTATGTTGCGCGGGGCGGCTCCCCTCTGCGTCAACGCAGCGACCTCCGATCGGAAGCGACCGTACGGGCGCCGATCTTGTGGCGCTGCATCTGCAACCGCTCGACGGTCGTGAGCGCGTAGCGTTCAGCGGCGGGCGATGCCTCGACGCCGTATGCCTCAGCCGGAAACCGGAAATCCTTTGCCCGCGCGCACACGCATATCAGCCACGCGTCCCAACTCGACATGCGATCACCACGCGACGCCTGGTTTCTTCATATCGATGCGCCGTTGCGAATTGGAGACGCGAGTCGTAGAGCACGCTGAAGCGGCCATCGCAATTCGCGATCGGACTTGCTAGTTGTTTTAAATGTCAATTGGCTTATTTTGAGATGGTGGCGATTCAATGGTCACGCGACTACTCGCGAGTAACGTTGTACGAGTGAGCGACCATTGAAAATATTCCGTTGAGTCGGATCGGGTGACGATTCAGGTTGAGTCAGTGGTGAGTGCCGGCCACTCGATACGGATTTATATCAATCGCTGGTCGATTATAAAAATATTTCGGAATGTCAATTCCGCATCCGCGTTTCGAGCGGAAGGCGGTCGATATGGTGCGTCCCGCACGCCATCTTCCACGCTGTCGACGATCACGCGCGCGGCGGCGTGAAATTTATTAGTCGGTGACTTGCAATCTCTGACACTGTGAATGCGCACCTTTCGATAGATTTCGGCGTGAAGGGCCGCCATTCGATCGCGATCACACGTTGCGACGTGCAGACAAACTTAGACAGCGTTGCTTTCGACATTGGAGAGCGTCTCTGTACTCGTGGTGGCTTCCCGATCGATTTGCTCCACGTCTAAAAGCGTTTGCCGTATCCATGAACAAGAACCAATATCGTCTGGTATTCAGCCGCGTGCGCCGCATGCTCGTTGCAGTCGAGGAAACGGCTCACGCGACGGGGAAAGTCACCAAGGGTGAAGCGTCGCGTGCCGTTGGCGATCGCATGGCGAGCGCGTCGGCGAGCTTTGCCTTGCGCCATGCTGCATTCGCGGTGCTGGTCGCGGCCGGGGTCACGCCGATGTGGGCAAATGCGCAGGTCGTGGGCGCGGGCGCGAACGCGCCGTCGGTCATCCAGACGCAAAACGGTCTCCAACAGGTCAACATCACGAAGCCGTCCGGTGCGGGCGTGTCGTTGAATACCTATTCGCAGTTCGATGTGCCCAAACCCGGCGTGATCGTCAACAACTCGCCTACGCTGACGAATACGCAGCAGGCCGGGTACATCAACGGCAACCCGAATCTCGGCCCGAACGGTTCGGCCAGGATCATCATCAACCAGGTCAACAGCCCGAACCCGTCGCAACTGAGGGGTTTCGTCGAGATCGCCGGCCAGCGTGCGGAGATGATCATTTCCAATCCGTCGGGACTGGTCGTGGATGGTGGCGGCTTCATCAATACCTCGCGTGCAATCCTGACCACCGGCACGCCGAACCTGAATCCGGACGGATCACTGGCGGGTTTCAGTGTGACGCGCGGCCTCATCGCGGTACAGGGCGCGGGCCTGAATGCCACGAACGTGGATCAGGTCGACCTCATTTCCAGAGCCGTACAGGCAAACGCCGCCATCTATGCGACGAACCTGAACGTGATCGCCGGTGCGAATCAGGTCCATCACGACACCCTCGAGGCGACCCGCATTCAGGGCGATGGTGCGGCGCCTGCGGTTGCGATCGACGTTGCGCAATTGGGCGGCATGTACAGCAATCGCATCCTGTTGGTCGGCACCGAGGGCGGCGTCGGAGTCCGAAACGCCGGGACGATCGCGGCGGACGCGATGGGGCTGACGTTGACTACCGACGGACGGCTGATTCAGTCGGGCAAGGTTTCGTCGGCCGGGAACGCCGCCATTTCTGCTGCAGGCGGAGTCGAGAACAGCGGCACCACCTACGGCCAGCAGTCGGTGTCGGTGAATACCGGTGCGGACGTCGTCAATACCGGTACGCTGGCTGCGCAACATCACGTCGGCGTGACCGCGGGCTCGCTGAATTCGACCGGGTTGCTCGGCGCAGGCGTGAACAGCGACGGTTCCGTGACGCAAACCGGCGACCTGCAACTCGCGACGACGGGCCAGCTCGATGCGACCGGCAAGAACGTTGCGGGCGGCAACGTGAGCGCGAAAGGCTCCGGCGTAAACCTCGCGGGCAGCACGACGGCCGCGAACGGCGATCTGTCGCTCACGGCCACGGTCGGCGACGTCAACTTCACGAACGCGACGACCAGCGCCCAAGGGGCCATCACGGCGAATGCCGCAGGCACGGTCATCAATGATCGAGGCAATCTGACGAGCGGCGGTGCAACGAGCCTGACGGGCAACGACGTGTCGAACCGGAACGGCGCAGTGTCGTCGCAAGGGCCGCTGTCGGTGACGGCCGCCGACCAGATCGCGAACCAGTCCGGCGTATTCGTTTCGCAGAGCACGATGGCGCTGCGTGGCAGCACGGTCGCGAACAACCAAGGTACGGTCCAGAGCGCTGGTCGTGCCACGGTCGATGCAATCACGATCGACAATACGGCCGGCCGCATTACGTCGCTCAATAGCGACGGGATGGTGTTGACCGCGACGGGCCAACTCACGAATGCGGCAGGTACGACGGCGGCCGGCGCGCAAGGTGGCGTGATCGGCGGCAATGGCGACGTGACGGTGCAAGGCGGGACGATCGCCAACCACGCGACGATCACGTCCAATACGAATCTGCACGTGGCCGGTCAGTCGATCGACAACAGCAGCGGGTCCTTGCAGGCCGCGCAGAACGTCGCGGTCGACGCCGCTGCGCACCTGGCCAACAGTGGCGGCACGCTCATGGGCCAAACCGCCGCGTTGAACGGCACTACGCTCGACAACAGCTCAGGCACCGTGCAAGCCCAACAGGTCGCGTTGACCGGTACCAGTCTCGTCAATCGCGGCGGCACGATCACGCAGATCGGCACCGGCACGATGGCCGTCAATGTATCGGGCACGCTCGACAATTCGAGTGGCGGCACGCTCCAGACGAACAGCACGGACGTCACGCTGGCCCCTGCTGCGCTGGTCAACGATGGTGGCACGATCGTCCACGCCGGCACGGGTACGCTGACGTTGGGCAACGGTGCGGGTTCGGTGTCGAACGTCGGCGGCGTGATTGCCAGCAACGGACATATCGCGGCGCAAAGCGGCTCGCTGAACAACACCTCGGGTTCCATCAACGCGCAAAGCGGGCTGATCGCGGTGGTTGGCGGCACGCTGAACAATACCAACGGCAAGCTGCTGTCCAACACGGAGCTCGGCTCGACGAGCGGCACGTTGACGAACGATGGCGGCCAAATCGGCGCGAGCACGAATGCGACGATTCACACGGGTTCGATGACGAATCAGGGCGGCGCGATCGTTGCCCCGAATCTGTCGGTCACAGCCGATTCGACGCTCGACAATAGCGGTGGACAGCTCACAGCCAATCAGCTCGCACTGAGCACGCCGAATCTGACGAACCACGGCGGCACGATCACGCAGTATGGGTCGTCGGCGATGGGCGTCAATGTGAGCGGCACGCTCGACAATTCCGCTGGCGGTGTGATCCAGACGAACAGTACGGACCTGACGCTCGCTCCCGCGCAATTGAACAACGCTGGCGGAACGATTACGCATGCCGGCGCGGGTACGCTGACGATTGAACCAGGCAGCGGTGCAGGTGCAGTGAACAACGCGGGCGGCACCGTTGTCACCAAGGGCAATGCAGTCGTCGGCGCGAGCGGCTGGGACAATACGAGCGGCATCTTCGCGGCACAGGGCGACATCGCCGCGACGATCGCGGGCGACGTGAACAACGCGCAAGGCCTGGTGCGCGCAGGAACGTCCTTGTCGTTGACGAACGGCGGCGCGCTGGTGAACCAGGGCGGGCATATTCAGGCCGGCCAGACCGTGGCAGGCGACACGAGCACGCTGCGCATCCAGTCCGCGTCGATCGACAACGCCGACGGGTCGATCGCCGACCTTGGCGCCGGCCAAATGACCGTGCAGGGCGGCAGTCAGATCACCAACAGCAACGCCGGTGGTGTGTCGGGGATGGGTGCGATCACCGGTAACGGTGACGTGATGGTGAACGCTGCGTCGATTTCCAACACGCAAGGTGGCCAGCTGAGCGGCGCCTCGCTGCATGTTCAGGGGACGACCTTGGACAACAGCGGCGGGCAGATTGGTAACGTCGCGAATTCGAGCGGCGATGTGGCCGTGACGACCAGCGGCGCGATCACGAACACGAACGGGCAGATCAGTTCGACGCACGACCTGACGGTGACAGCGCCGACGCTGCAAGGTGGCGGTACCTATAGCGCGGCCCACGATGCGAGCGTCAATTTGCAGGGCGATTTCTCGGTGACGCCCGACTATCAGTTCAACGTCGGCCATGATCTTGCGTTTGCGTTGCCCGGTACGTTCGACAACAGCGGCAACGTGCAGTCGGTCAACGATCTGAGCGTCAATGCCGGCAACATCGTCAACTCCGGCGCACTGTCAGCCGGCGGTTTGCTGCATACGCAATCGGGCAACCTCACCAATGCTGGGTCGCTGGTGGGCGACAGCGTCTCGCTCAACGCAACGGGCACGGTGTCGAACGTCGGGCCGACGGCCTTGATCGGTGCATCGGATAGCAACGGCACGCTTGAAATTCTCGCGCACGATATCGAAAACCGTGACGACACGACGGCGACGGATTCGATGCCGACGACGGCGATTTTCGGGATGGGTAAGGTCGTACTCGCGGGTGGTAAGGACGCGAGCGGCAATTACACGAATGCGGCACTCGTCAACAACTCGTCGGCGTTGATCCAGTCCGGCGGCGATATGGAACTCCACGCCAACAAGGTGACGAGTACCCGTCGCGTGATGAGCACCTCGGGAAGCACGAGTAACGTCGATCCGGCGGCCCTCGCGCAATACGGCATTAGCCTGTCAGGTTGCGCATCGTACTTCGCGGTGAATTGCATGAACGGGGGGCAGATGATCGCCGGTCTCCGGTCCGACAACATCACCCCGGCCGAAGCGGCCGCCATCATCGCCCAGCCGGGCGGCATGTACATTGAGCCGCCTCACGGCGGCCAGTGGAACAGCGGGTACTTCTACACGACCTATACTGGAACGGCTGTGGCGAACACGGTCACGGCATTGAGTCCGACTGCGCAAATCGTGTCGGGCGGCGGTCTCAATGCAACATCGACCGGTACCCTGCAAAACTACTGGAGCAGCATCACGGCCGTTGGCAACCTCGACTTGCCGCAAAACTATGACGGCAACGGTTGGGCGGCGACGGGCCAGCAGGCGCCGACCGTGACGGTGACGTACTCGGGCCAGTACCACTACAACAACTACGACAGCAGCGAATACAACTGGCAATTGCCGTTCGGCAACGCCCCGTTCGTGACGAGCCGTCCGGGCGGCTATACCCAAGTCGCGCCAGCGGACGTCAAGACCTACAGTCTGCCGAGCTACGATTCGACGTTGGGTTCGAACGGCACGATCTCCGGCACGGGTGTCAGCATCAATAACACGGCCGCAAACGCGTCGATTCCGTCGCTCGGTCTGCTGCCCGGTCAATCCGTCCCCGGTCTGATGATTGGTGGGCTGAGCGGAAGCGCGAGCGGCACGAAGTCGGGCGCTTCGGCCGTGCATGGTGGGGTGATCACGGTCTCGCCGGTCATCGCCAGCGCGACGGCGCAGAACGTCCTGAACAATCTGACGATCCCGCAGGGCGGTCTGTACAGACCGAATCCGTCGCCGAACGCGAGCTATGCGATCGAGACGAACCCGGCATTCACGAACCAGAAGCGCTTCATCTCCAGCGACTACTTCTTCAGTCAGATCGGCGTCGACCTCACGCATATTCCGAAGCGTCTGGGTGATGGATTCTACGAGCAGCAACTCGTACGCAATCAGGTCACTTCGCTGACCGGCCGTGCGGTATTGGGTCCGTACACGGATCTTCAGACGATGTATCAGCAGTTGATGGCGGCGGGTGCATCGTTGGAGAAGACGCTTAATCTCTCGCTGGGCGCGAGCCTGTCGGCCGAGCAGGTATCGCAGCTCACGAACAACGTGATCATGATGGAAACGCGAGTGGTCGACGGCCAATCGGTGCTCGTGCCGGTCGTGTACCTCGCGCAGGCGAACCAGCAGAACGTCAACGGCCCGCTGATTACCGCGACGGACATCGATCTGAAGGACGCGCAGAACTTCACGAACAGCGGGACGGTGAAGGCGGACAACACGCTGTCGATTCAGGGCAAGCAGATCGATAACGCGTTCGGCGCGTTGCAGAGTGGTGGGCTCATGTCGTTGACGACGACTGGCAATGTCGATTTGACGTCGGCGAAGGTCAAGGCCGGAAGCCTGTATCTGAATGCCGGTGGCGATCTGATTCTCGATTCCGCCGTGAAAAGCGACACCCGGGTGAGTCGCGATGGCGCAACGAGTGTGACGACGACGCTCGGGCCGATTGCTCAGCTCGACGTCAAGGGCGATGCGGGAATCATGACAGGTGGCAATGTCGAGCAGCATGCGGGCGCGCTGACGGTCGGCGGCAATCTCGGCATGCTGATTGGGGGAAACTACGACCTAGGTACGCAGCAAGTCGGCGAGCACAAGATCGTGCAGCGCGCGAATGGCGTATCGAATACCGACATCAATGGCGTGGTTGGTAGCGCTGTGAATGTCGGCGGCGTGTCGATGATCGGAGTGAATGGGGATCTGACCGCGAGCGGCGCGCAAATCAACCTGGGCAACGGCGGAACGATCGCGGCCAAGGGCAATATCACGCTCGGCGCTGCGAGCGCTACGTCGACGGTCGACAGCAACAGTTCGGGTAGCGATCACCACGGCAGCTATTCGGAAACGTTGCACACGTCCGACCAGACCGTCGTTGGCACGACGGTGCATAGCGGCAATACCTTGAGCGTTGCTTCGGGCAAGGACATCAGCGTCATCGGAAGCACGATCTTGCTTGACCAGGGCAACGTGGGCCTGATGGCGGTCGGCAACGTGAACGTCGGCGCGGCGACCGAAACGCACGTGTCGAACATGAACGAATCGCACGACCACAGCGGCGTTGCAAGTCATGCGAGCGCGACAAACCGCGTCGACCAGACCACCACGTATGCCAATGGCAGCGCGATTTCGGCTGACGGCGTAACGGTCGTCAGCGGGAAAGACATCAACGTCACCGGTAGCGCCATTGTCGGGACGCACGACGTGGCGCTGTCCGCTAAAAACAACGTCAACATCACGGCGGCGACCGACACGTATCAGGACAACGAGTATCACCAAGAGAAGCATTCGGGCTTGTCTGGCTCGGGTGGACTTGGCATTACGATCGGATCGAGCGAACAGAGCGACCGGTATAACGCGGCTTCGACGACGCAGAGCCAGTCGCGCAGTACGGTCGGCAGCGTTGAAGGCAACGTGACCGTATCGGGCGGGAAGGACGTCCATATCAGCGGCAGCGATTTCGTGGCAGGCAAGGCGGCGGGCGACGTCGACGGAAACACGGGCAATATCAGTATCACCGGGCAGAACGTGACGATTGATCCAGGGCAGGATGTGGCGCAATCGCACGATCAACGCGAAGCGCATTCGAGTGGCCTGACCGTTGCCGTGACCGGTACGCCGTACGATACGGTACGCAACCTGAAGGCGAATGCGTCGTCGGGTAACGCCTTCCAGCGCGGCCAAGCAGTGGGCAACGAGATCGGCGCAAGCGCGGCAGACGTGCCGGGGATCTCCGTGTCGTACGGACAGAGCCGTAGCAGCTCTACGACCGATATGTCGAGTTTGACGAACTTCGGAAGCACGGTTCGCGGTGGTGGAAACGTGACCGTGAAAGCGACTGGCGGCGCGCAGAAGGACGCGAACGGCAACATCGTGGATGGCGATATTTCCGTGATCGGCTCGGCAATCAGCGCGGGCGGCACGGCGACGCTGGATGCGCACCGTAACGTCAACTTGCAGGCATCGACTGATCACTTGCAGCAGTCGACACAATCGTCCGGTTCGTCATGGGGCGTTCAAGCAGCATCGCCGAGCCTGGGCGATTTGGGGCGCTGGGTGGGTGGCACGGCGAACACGGGTGGCAACAGCCCGTCTCCGTACAACGCGAGCCGGAGCAATTCGGACGGTAGTCAGACGATGACGCAGCAAACGGCGGCATCGGTCACGGGTAATAGCGTCGTCATCAAGAGCAAGACGGGCGACATCAACGTCGTCGGCTCGGGCATCAGTGGAACGCAGGGCGTCGATCTCGTCGCCACACAGGGCGCAATCAACGTGCTGGCCGGGCTTGACACGAGTACGAGCCACCAGGAATCGAGCAGTCAGCAGATCGGCAGTCTGGGCAGTAACGGCACGGCTACCGGCTTTAGCGTCGGTGTGGCGAAGAACCATAGTGTCCAGGACACGGCTTCGCAGACCCAAAGCACGATGCGCAGCCAGATCGTCAGCGGCAACGGCAACGTGACGCTCGATGCGAAGCAGGACATCACGGTCGCCGGTTCCGATTTGAGCGCGGGTAAGGATCTGACGCTGATCGGCAAGAACCTGAATCTCGACCCGGGTACGGACGCGACGCAGAGCCGGATGAGTCAGGATTCCAGTCAGTTCGGCGTGAGTGTGGCGCTTGGCGGCGCGGTCGGGAACGCCGTCGCGCAAGCCAATCAAGCATTTGCGCAGCCCGCGCGCGGGGGCGATTCGCGGTTGGCGGCGCTGGACAAGGCACAGGCCGGACTTGCGGCGTACAACGCGTATCAAGTTGGTACGGCGTTGAGCAAGGGGCCGACGAGTCAACCGTTGATCAAGGCCACGGTGAGCATCGGAGGCGGCTCGAGCCATAGTGACTCGCAGAGCAGTTCCCTGTCGAACGACGGCAGCACGCTGCACGCGGGCGGCAACGTGAACCTGATCGCGACCGGCAGCGGTAAGAAGGACGCGAGTGGCTTTGCTACGGATGGCGACATCAACGCGCGCGGTACGCAGATTTCCGGGCAGAACGTGACACTGAATGCGGCGCGCGACATCAATCTCCAAAGCGCCCAGGACACGAACCAACTTGCGAGCCACAACAGTAGCAGCGGCGGTAGCGTCGGTGTCGGGCTGGGTATCGGAGGACAGCAGAACGGCTTCACGCTGGAATTGGCCGCGAATGCATCCAAAGGCCATGCGAATGGCCAAGGCGTGACCAATCGTGACACGCAAATTACCGCGGGCGATACGTTGTCGATGACGAGCGGGCGGGATACGAATTTGCGTGGCGCGGAGGTCTCGGGCGATGCGGTCAATGCGAGTATTGGGCGCGACCTCAATATCGCGAGCCAACAGGACACCGCCACGTACGACAGTAAGCAGTCGAGCGCTGGATTCCAGGCAAGCATTTGCGTGCCACCGTTCTGCTACGGCCAGACCGTTAGCGGTAGCGCGAGCGCGAGCCAGCAGAACATCAACGCGAACTACCAGTCGGTGAACCAGCAAAGCGGGATCTATGCAGGCACGGGCGGGTACGACGTGAATGTCGGAAACCATACGCAGCTTGACGGCGGTGTGATCGCGAGCACGGCGACGCCGGACAAGAACAGTTTGTCGACCCAGACGCTGGGCTTCACGAATCTGGAAAATCACGCGAGCTATTCGGGCGATACGGTCGGCTTCAGTGCGAGTGGCGGTTTTGGTTGGAGCGGGCCGGGCGGAGCCATGTTGAAGACACCGGTCACCTCGATCGCGAACAAGTTGCCTGGGCCGCAGAACTCGCAAGGTTTGGGACCGAGCGGATTCTCGGCGGCGGGCACGAGCAGCGACGCGTCGGGGACGACGTATGCGGCGGTGAGTCCGGGCGCGATCACGGTGCGGGGCGACGCGGGTACCGGGCACGACAGCACCGTCGGTTTGAGCCGCGACACGGCGAATGCGAATGGTGCGGTACAGAACACGTTCAATGCGCAGAACGTGCAGAACGACATTGCGGTTCAGCAGTCGGTCGGACAGGTCGGCATGCAGGTGGTCGGTGACGTGGCGGATGCGCTTCAAAACCGCGCGAAGGCCAACGCACGCGATGCTCAGCAACGACTGGATCAAGCAAATGCGATTCACGATGACGCGGCGGCTCAGCAAGCTCAGGCAGATTTGACTGCCGCGAATGCACAGGTGGCGATGTGGGGGCCAGATGGGGCTGCGCGCATCGCTTCGCATGCAGGAGTTGCTGGAATCGGTGCAGCGATGGGCGGGGGCAATGTGGCGGGCGCAATCGGCGGCACGGTGGCGGGTGACATGGTGGGCAATGCTGCGAGTGGCGCGCTGGGTGATACGCTTGGTGGCACGGTGCTGGGGAACGTCGCATCGGGATTGGCTGGTGCGGCGGTAGGTGGCGCGATCGGCGGGGCGGCTGGCGCACTGAGTGGTGCGAATGGTGCGTTGAGCGCCGATCTCTATAACCGGCAGTTGCATCCGAATGAAAAGCAGAAGCTGGCGCAGTTGCAAAAGGGACAACCGAAAGACGAACAGGACCGACTCGCCGATGCGGCGTGCTATCTGGTGCAGTGTGCGGCGCAGTTGTCGAGCAACGACCCGGCGTATGCGGCAGCGTTGGCGTCGCAACAGCGTGGTGCCGGCTATATAAGCGAACAGCAGGACCTGAAGGCGACAGGATTGTTCGTGTATAGCCTGTCTGATGAGCTGAACGATCCGCTTAACGCGATGGGCGACTGGGCCCTCCAGCAGGCGAAGTCGGCAGGGCGCGGAGCCACGAATCTCGGTAATGCGTTGCTGAAGAAGATCGCGCAAAATGGTCCGCAGGGCCCATATGTCAATCCGGACGATCTGAACGGGCCGAGCGGCGGGGGTAACGGGACGCCCCCGACTGCGACGGCCGTTGTTACGCCGATTCCATGTCCGGCGGGCCCCGGTGCTTGCGGCATGGCGGTAACGCCAGTGGTAACGCCGGGGGCGCCTACAATGTCCGCGGGCGGGAGCGATGATTCGAGCGGCGGCGGTTCGGCTTCGTCGTCAGGGCCTCAGGCCACGAACAACGTTGGTTTCGATACGTCAAACCTCGAAAGCAAGTTGAGCGGTTATTTGCTGGACCCGGCGCATCCACAGAACCAAACTAAGGCTAATTGGTTTAGTCAAGCATTGGGCTTCGACCAGAGGAACTGGCAGGATTTGGCAAGTCAACTATATTTTGACCCCGCCACTGCTGTTCCGACGAAGACCACGCAGTACGGACAAACCTACGAACAGGTTATTCCAATCACCGGGGCGAATGGAAAGACTATTGACACGTCGTTTGTCTTCATGAAGGACAACTCCGGTACAGTTCGATTGGTAACAGGTATCCCAGCAAAAAAATGAACGCGATGAAAGAGAACGACACCTTTGCATTGTCGAAATCGTTGGAAGCAACCGTGATCGGGGAGCATCGAACCGTAGTGCTGCCAGCTGGAACATTGGTCACAGTGGTGTTGGTATTCGGTGACCCAGCAGCGCCGGTCGCATATGAAGTAGAGGCGTTCTTGGCAGCGGACGATGCGTACGCGCTTGCGACCGTGGAGGCTAGCGACGTAGGCTAATTCTTTGCCACATGGACAACAGTGACGTCCGAAGGTACGGCCAACGCTGCAACCCTTCAAGATTTGGAGGGCAACTCCTGAATGAGAACTTAGCCAATATCGCTGCTCAGGACCCTAGGCTCGCAGCTGCGGTGAATGGTAGCGGCACAAACAACATCAACGATTCTATTGGTATCGGGACGACGGCTGAGGCTAACCGACTTGGGAAAATTTGGGTTGGTGACGAGGCAACCATGATGAGCGACGGCTCGTACGTCGTTGTGAACAAAGAATGGCGCGGTGGTGCAGGTCTCTAACCGGAACAATCCGAATTGGAAGGCGCCATGGGCAAAGTGAGCGTAGTAAACATAGACGATCTGTTGAGCCGAAGCGGACTGCGGCCGACCGCACGTTCCGCTGGTGTTTCATTGTTCGATTCTCCAGATAGTATGCGGCTGTTGGAGCTATGCGAACGTTTGGGAATCGGGGTGCTAGGTATCGAGGGGTTCACGTTGTCGAATGACGATTTGTTCCCCGAGATGGACTATATAGGGGACTTCTCAGTGCTTTTAGGCCGCGACGATTTCGAGGTTGAGTCGGTCAAGGCGGCCCGGAGGTTTGTGCAGTTGGCAATGGAAGTCCCTCATCTGCTGTTCGAATACGTGCTAGCAAACCGTGATACTTCAACGGCAGCAGCGGGATACCCATATGAGCAGCGACGCCCCGAACGCTGGGAAGTCTCTGATAGTTGGAACTGCGGCCACCGCCTTAACACCACTTGGACTTCCGCTGGATACGCTTGGAAGCGGTATCGGCGCGAAGATCGCCGTCGGAACCTACAACGGGCTTGTAAGCGCGACGGGAGCGTTCGCAGGGGCAGGAATGGTCAATCCATCGAGCGATCCATCCGCTTCCGCAGCGACTTCGGCAACCGCGTATGGCGTTGGCACCGCAGCGCAAATTTGGCTTCCCGGACACGCGGGGAATATTGCAAACCACGCTGTCCAAATTCTCTCGGGGCCAGCGCAAACGAAGGTCCAGAACAGCCTGAACAATCCGAGTTCCTCAAAATGAGATCGCTCTCATGAATCGCTTGCTAGTTTTCCCGTTCGAACTGATCAATCAAGGCGGGCTAAGCGCGGTTGTCGGGTGCTTATTTTTCGCCATTGGATTATTGCTAATTTTCATCGTTTTCAAAATATCACTTGGCTTACTTAACTTCAGTGTCATGAGTTCGACAACAAAGAAGGGCCGGATAACACGGAAATTCGTCGTGCCGGAACACACCGAGCAGCAAGGTCGGTTGTTGGTCAAAGTGCCTGCTAGAAATATGCTGGAGGTGGACGTGGAGGGTGAATTGTTTGTGATTGGGCCGCCAGATTGGAAATACGAAAGAGTAAGCGAAGGTGATGAAGTTGAGGTTCTGTTGCGCATCGGTCGCCTAACCCGAGCTGAAGTACTCGACGACATCGGGCCGTTCTAACACCGCCGCTGAACGGGGCGTTCCGGCGGGGCGCTAGACAGGAGTGCCGGCGGTTGCAAAAGGGGACACTCGATAACGGTATTGCCCCCGCTTTTCTGGATCCAAGCAGTCGGTTCGGCCCAGCATTCTACGTTGCGGAACAGCCTGTAACATCGTTGGATCAGAATGCGGTAAAAGTGTTGGACGCGATCTGATTTTTGTATTGTGCGAAGCTGATTCTATGGTAAAAGATCGAGCCTATTTCGCTGGAATTGGCCGCGAGTGTATCTAAAGGCAATGCGAATGGGCAGGGCGTGAAAATCGTGACACGCAAATTACCGCGGGCTCCGATTTGTTCGGATTGTTCCGAATGCCGTCATTGATCTTACGCGAAGTCAATTCGAACAGAATCTCGTGGATAATGGATTGGCCGCGACGCCAAAGGGTGGTGCGAACGATGTAACCGTCTACCCAAACGGGAACATTCAGTATACGGTCCGGAACAACGCCAGTTCGGCTGGTGCTGGATTCAATCGCCATTGGTGCTGCCGCGCGGGCGGAAACGCCGTAGGGAAAAATCAATGAAGATCAGATTCATCGAAGATGGAAATCTTACTTCGTGGGTGCGTCTCCTCCTTATCCTTACGGGAATCGGTTTCGCTGCAATCGCAATTGGGTTTGACCTTCCCGTTGTGTGGGCCCGCATTCTCCTGCTTGTTGGATTCGCAATCGCGCTTGTTGGGGGTATGACGAGTCGCGCAAAGATTCTGCACATCAAACCCTTCGGCAACAGTTACAAGAGGGCGCGCAGAAGCTACGAAGTGAAGGGCGATGAGCAGGACAAGTCCTGAAAGCAGCAGATCGTTGCTATACAGTCGGCAGCCTCACCAGAGCGGATACGATTGTGCGGTGAGATACGCGAAAACGGTTTTGAAGGAGCTGAGTATTGGCAAACGGGGGCCGAAGGCCGAATTGTCGCAGGGGACCTGCGTAAGTCGGATCATCGGACGGAAAGCACGATTATGAAATTAGCAGCATCGTGGGTTATCAGGATCTGAACTGCGATGGTTTCAAGAACGACCCTCAATATGCGAATCACGATAAGAATAGCCAGTACATCAAGCCGAATCGAGACGCGTACAACGCGGGACAGCAGCAGTTTGGAACCGGGCGACGGATACAGAATTGCGTAACGAGAATCTCGCGTATGAGCTGACCGGAAAGGCGGTTATTGCGAGGCTAGCAGGCCACTGGCAGAATCAGGGATTAAATTAAAATGAAGATAGCTAAACGGTTGACGGCCCTCCCAATCACGGCCTTGGTGTCGCTCGCGGTACATGCACAGCAGGCCCCCACGCCTGCTGACCAAGCGGCTGCCGCGAAGGCGAACGCCGAACAGGATCGGCAGGCGCAGCAGCAATGGGAAGCACAGCAGCGCGCCGTAACCGTGCGTGCGCCTTCCGTGCGTTCGGAAGTGCCGAAGGTCGAAGCATATCCGGCGCTTCCAACCGAAACACCGTGTTTCCGCATCGACCGCTTCACACTTGACGTTCCTGCCTCGTTGCCTGATGCGGCGAAGGCCCAAGGGGCATCAGCCTTGCCGATGGATCGCTTTGCGTTCGCCCGGGAATGGTTGAACCACTACGAAGGCCAATGCGTTGGTAAGCAAGGCATCGACGTGCTCGTCAAGGGCCTGTCCCAAGCGATCCTGGCCCGCGGCTACGTCACGACGCGCGTGCTCATCCCCGAGCAAGACCTATCGACCGGCACGCTCAAACTCTCGCTGATTCCCGGCATGATTCGTCATGTGCGCTTCGCCGATGAAAAACTGCGGGGCACGTGGAAAACCGCCTTCCCGACCCGCGACGGCGAAGTGCTGAACCTGCGCGATCTCGAGCAAGGTCTCGAGCAAATGAAGCGCGTGTCGAGTCAGGACGTCTCGATGCAAATCGTTCCGGGCGCTCTGCCCGGCGAAAGCGACGTAGTGCTCGACGTGAAGCGCAGCAAGCCGTGGACCGTCGTCGCATCGATCGACAACTCCGGCACCCGCGCCACCGGCAAGCTGCAAGGCAATCTGTCGGTCGGCATCGACAACCCGCTCGGGCTGAACGACATGCTCAACGTCGGCGTCAGCCAAGACCTCGAGTTCGGCGACAAGCGCCTCGGCTCGCACGGCTGGAACGGTTTCTATACGATTCCGTGGGGCTACTGGGCGGCTACGCTGTCCGCCAGCACGAACACGTACTACCAGCAGATCGCGGGCGTGAATCAGACATTCATCGCGAGCGGCAACTCGAAGACAGTCGATTTCAAACTGGCCCGAGTCCTGGCACGCAGCCAGAATGACGTGTTCGGTGGGTACTTCCGGCTGTCGCGCCGTTTTGGTCAGAGTTTCATTGAGGACACCGAGATTTCTCAACAACGCCGCAACAACACGATCATCGAACTCGGCGTGACAGATCGTCACTATTTGGATGGCGCGCAGTTCGACGGCTCGACCGCCTATCGGCAGGGCATCGGCGGTTTCGGCGCGCAGGATGACATGCTCGCAGCTGGCCCAACGTATCGCTTCAAGATGGCAGTGCTTGACGCGAACCTGTCGGTGCCGTTCGTGATTAGCAAACAGCCGTTCCGTTATGTCGGTACGTTCCACGGCCAGTACACGGGGAACACCCTGTACTACCTCGACGACATGACGATCGGTAGCCGATACACGGTGCGCGGCTTCGACGGAGAAACGATGCTCGCCTCGTCGCGCGGTTTCTACTGGCGTAACGAGTTGCAGATGCCGATCGGCCAGACGGGTCAAGCGATTTACGCAGGGTTGGACTACGGCCGCGTATGGGGGCCACAGCCGATCGCGCTCGTCGGCACGCAGTTGGCCGGCGCTGTTATCGGCGTGAAGGGAAGCATCGGGACGCGCTTCGGCGCCTACGCGTATGACCTGTTTGCCGGTACGCCGATCTATAAACCCTCGGGCTTTCCCACTGCGCGCGTCACGTTTGGATTCCAGCTGACTTCGCAGTTTTGAGCGGGCAGCCCTTGCAGGTCACAGTCGAGCGTATGCACGTACTTTGCGTCGAATCGAGAATTACCGTGAAGCAAGAGCGACACACGGTATTTGATTGACGTTTCGCCGCTGATTGGTTGCGTCTGCGCGCTCATTTTGAGCCTGGGCGCCTTGCGTGGCATCAACATCGCCACGCGCTTTTTATGCGTGAATCACGCTGTGCGAGTTAGGGAAAATCGGACAGGTGAAGTGTAGGTGTTGTATTTAGAACTATTTAACAATTGCGGAGAAGCGATGAATAACAAGTCAGCATTGATTGGTCTTATGAGCACCGTGGTCGTGCTCGCTGCATGTGGTGGCGGTGGCGGTGGCGACGGTGGCGGCAGCGCGGCGTCGGGAAATTCGGCCGGCTCGACGTCGCAAACTACGACAACGACGACCGCGGCGTTTTCCTGCCCGGCGACCTACAAGAAACTCAGTTTGTCGAACAACAGCGTCATCGCGAACGCCAACCTCAACCTGACGACCGATGACGGCATTGCGACGCTGACGGTCAAGACACCTGCGAGTGGCCAGACCGGAGACCTGACCATCTGTCTGGGCAAGCCTGATCCGGCGCCGGCCGGCGTAACCGCAAACTACATCTACGAGGTGAAATCTTCGGGCGATCTCCACGCGATGGCATCGTCGACAATGACGCTGAATTTCACGACCAATACCGTTCCGAATCCGAATCCGCCGGTTGTCGAGTTCGCCGACGTGTCCGGCTCGACCGTAGTCTATAAGCAGCTGACCCAGGGCGCATCGTACGCGACTGCACCGAACTACAGTCTGAGCGCGAATGCGCAGGATTCCGGTTTGTACGTCGTTCGACTGACGAAGTGACAACACGTTTCTGATGACCTGACGGTCGAGGTATTGGCTTGCGTGGTGGCGCTCCGCCATCACGCAAGTTTGAAAATCGCCAACGCAACTCGGACATCAACCGAGGTGCCGCTTATCGTCGCAAATCGCGTGATGAGGATATTGGCGAACTTTGATACGATTCGACTCGCACATGGGGTGAATCGAAATTCAGACATAAATCACCAAACCAAACTCATGCGAACGACCAAAACAACCTTGACGCGATCCGTTTGCGCGGCATTAGCGTCAATTCTCTTGATCACGGGGTGTGCGACCAAGCACGCAGCATCACGCAGGACCGCGGTGCAGGAAGGCAGAAATACTTCTATACCGACGAACCTCGCCGCTGACGCTCCGAAGGATGGTGCAAGAATCGTCTTTACGACGAGCGGCATGCCCATGGCGGTGGGCTTTTCGACAAGCACGTCGGATCAGGCATGCACCGGATTCCAATCGGTCGGAGCCGTCTTCGATAGCGGGCGGGGAGCACTACTGCCGTCGATTGCGAGCTTGACCGAGAAGCTCAACAAGGCTGTCCTCAGAACCGAGACGTCGCGCGCGGTAAACGTGAAGCCCGGCGTACAAATCCAGGTCAAGGGTCTCTACGGCGACGATATGGACCGCCGTTCGGATTCGTGCGGACCGTTCGTCACCGCTTTGGTGCCGGAAAAGGGGCACGTGTATCACGTCAATTTTGCGTTCGATGGCACGCAGAGCTGTTCGCAGAGCATGACGGATATTACGGTCCGCGACCATCCGGTTTCCGTGGGGCGTCCGCTTCATTGCTCACTGCGAGATCTCAGAGCTTCGATGGGCGGTAATCCGCTCCGGGCGAAGCACGAGCAGGCGCTTGCGGCTGCTCGGATACACGAGGCGGCTGCAAATTCGGCATTCGACAAGGCGTTGGCGTTGCAGGACGAGGCCGCCGCGCTCGATTCCCTCGGCGAATCCGACGCAGCACTTGCGCGAATCAACGAGGCGTTGCAATTGGCCGATCCCGCCAAAAGCAAGGATTTGATCGCCACGAAAGCCGGCATATTGTTCTCGCTGAACGATCCGCAGCAGGCGCTCTCGGTTCTGGCTCCGGAAATAGAAAAGACGCGCGAGTTCGCGGCGCGCAACCCACAACTTGCACGCGTCGGTGTACTGGGTACCTATACCGAAGGATTCGTCACGGCCACTTTCGCGCATATTCAGTTGCAGCAATGGAAGGCGGCAATCGATACATTGGCCGATGCCGAGGCTCCGCTGGAAGGGCCGAGCTTCTATGCGTACCGTGCGCTGGTCTACCGCTACATCATGGCTCGTGCCCATGATCCCGCGTTGGCGAATCCGCGGCTCGAACGGGACGCGACTTACTACGCCGCGAACGACAAGAACCAATACGGAGTCTTGTTGCGCATATGGCAGGGCGAGGACGCGCTGAAGGCGCTTTCGATCGTCAATGCCGGGTTGTCCGGCGAGGAGCGCCAGGAGGCGGAAGCCGAAGAGCAGTTCTATCTCGGCGCTTATGCGAAGTTCGTCAAAGGCGATGCCGACGCCGCGCGCAGCAGGCTGCGTATCCTCGATGGGATTGCGCCTTACGGCAGTATCGAATGGGTGTACGGCAAACGCGTCCTTCAATAAGGCGCGGTGGACGTAAAGACGGCTTTAAAAAGATGTCGTGCATAATGCGTCGCAAACGCCAACAGGCATTGAGCGGTAGCCGGCATACGCATGGATCGACCAGCGCATAAAAATGATTCGGGGTTAGCTGTCAAAAAACGAGGACCATTAAAAATGAAATTGAAGAAATTGTTCGCGATCGGCGTTTCACTGTCGATTCTGGCCGGTTGTGCGTCGGTACCGATGGGGGATCCGCAGCGCGATGCCGAGCTGAAGACCTTCAACGCTCCGCACGATAAGGCCGCGATTTACGTGTATCGAAACGAGAGCATGGGCGGGGCCGTCAAGATGCCGGTGACGCTCGACGGGAAGATTCTCGGCACGACGGGCGCGAGGACTTACCTGTATAGCGAGGTCGACCCCGGTCACCATCAATTGGTGTCGATGGCTGAAAACGACTCGACGCTGGACGTGGATACGGTCGCAGGGAAGATTTATTACGTATGGCAGGAGGTCAAGATGGGCGTCATGTACGCCCGCAACAAGCTCCAACTCGTCGACGACGTCACCGGACAAACCGGCGTGAAAGAATCGAAGCTGACGGTTCTGAAGTCCGATCAGCCTGATACTGCCAAGTGACCGCGTATTGCTGCTAGTGCTTGCAACCACGCCCGCGCAAGCGGGCGTTCTTCACTGGAGAAGACGTGCGATGACGCATTCACTGGGATCGATTCTGATCATTGTCGGCTTGGCGTCGATCATTCTTTCGCAGATCGGAATCGGGATTCATGTTTTTCTCACCAACCCTGTCAAGGGAATCGTGGGAATGTTCGTGCCGTTCTATCTGTGGGCGTACGCGCGGCGCGAGCGTGCGGGGCGCGTGTTGATTCAATGTTGGTACGCGGGGCTTGCCGCGCTGACTACGGGCGTCGTGCTGGCTTCGTAGACCGGCAACCCTGGCAGGCGTACTCCAGCGCCCGACGGGCATCTCGCGGTAGCGCTCGCGCCGCGCACGTCCCACGCGCGAGCGCCCGCCGCACCACTCCAACCGCGCGTCAGAAAATGAAGCCCGTGTTGATGAACTTCGAGTGGTGATCCGACACGATCGAGTCGAGCAATTGCTTGCTGCCGTCGGTCTGCTTGGCCGCGACCATCGAGCGGATCGAGAACGCACGCAGCGCATCGGTCACCGACAGCGTGCCTTCCGCGGAGTCCTTGCGCCCCGCGAACGGGAACACGTCCGGCCCGCGCTGACACTGGCAATTGATGTTCACGCGGCACACCTGGTTCACGAGCGGGTCGACGAGCGCGCCGATCTGCGCCGGATCGGAACCGAAAATGCTCACCTGCTGGCCATGCTCCGACGTCGTCACGTAGTCGAGCGCGGTCTCCACGTCGTCGAACGGTGCGACCGGAATGATCGGCCCGAACTGCTCTTCGCGATACAGCTTCATCCCTTCCGACACCGGATACACGACGGCCGGATAGAACAGCGTCTTGCTGAATTCGCCGCCCGACGCATTGACGACCTGCGCGCCCTTCGCCTTCGCGTCGTCGATCGCGTCGGTCATGTACGCGGTGCGATGCATGCCCGGCAGCGGCGTGATGCCGACGCCTTTCTCCCACGGCATGCCGATCTTCAACTGCTCGAGCGCGGCGGTGAAACGCTTCAGGAATTCGTCGACGATCGACCGATGCACGAGCAGCATCTTCAGCGCTGTGCAGCGCTGCCCGTTGAACGACAGCGCGCCGAGCAGGCATTCCTTGACGGTGAGGTCGAGGTCGGCATCGGGCAGCACGATCGCCGCGTTCTTCGCATCGAGGCCCAGAATCGCGCGCAGCCGGTGCGACTTCGGATGCTGCTTCTTCAGGTGATCGGCGACCTTGCTCGAACCGATCAGCGCAAGCACGTTGATCTTGCCCGAGGCCAGCATGTGCGGCACGACGACCGCGCCCGGCGCGTAGATGGTGTTGATCACGCCTTTCGGAAACGCGGCGCGGAACGCGTCGAGCAGCGGCTCGAACAGCAGCGTGCCGTACTGAGGCGGCTTGAACACGACGGTGTTGCCCATCAGCAGCGCGGGGATCAACGTCGCGAAGGTCTCATTCAACGGATAGTTGTACGGGCCCATGCACAGCACGACGCCGAGCGGCGTGCGGCGAATCTGCCCGATCGTGCCTTCGGCGATCACGAAACGCGAGTTCGCGTTGTCGAGCTCCTTCAGCGCATCGATCGTCTGCGTCATGTAGGTGACGGTGCGATCGAACTCCTTCTGCGAATCGGCAAGGCTCTTGCCGATCTCCCACATGATCAGGTTCACGACCCGCTCGCGCTGCGCGACCATCCGCCGGATGAAGTCCTGCATGCATGCGATGCGCTGCTCGACCTTCATCGTCGGCCATTCGCCGCGGCCCGAATCGTACGCGCGCACCGCGGCGTCGAGCGCCGCGTCGCTTTCCGTCTCGCCCATCACCGGATAGCTGCCGATCTCCAGCTGCGCGACGCTGCCGTCGGCTTCGCGCACGCACACGGGCGACAGCACGGTCTTGGTCGCGCCGTCCCACGCGCGCAGTTCGCCGTCGACCAACGATACGCGCTGATGGATCGGCGCGGCGAGACGGAACTCGGCGGGAATGTCCTGATGAGCGGGAAACAGCTGCTGCAGCGAAGCGGAGTCGGGCATGACGGTCTCGTTTGACAGGTGTCCGGAAGGACGGGAGCGATGCGCAATCCTGGGCCGAATGGAGGCGATCCTGAACCGCCATCATGACGCGCGCACGACGAGGCGTCATGCAGATCGACCACCGAAACGCGGATTGGAACCAGTTCCATTAAAAGCGAATGCCGCGCCGATTGCAACCAGTGCAGAACGCAGGCGTCTCGAGCGTAAGCGCTTTGTAGGAATGTTTCGGAATCCGCGGAATTGCGCGTTCGCCGCATGCGCAAACGTTTCACTTCGGCCGCTTTGGGCGGATAATGGCCCGACGCGACGAAGCAAAAATGCCCGGAACCTGAGAGAAAACACACGAAGTCAACGAGCGAAGCAAGGTCCGTCGCGTTGCCGAAGCAAGATCGGCTGCCCGGAGCGCCGGGGCGGGGTTGCCCGCCCGGCGCGCACCGGATCCTGCCGCGCCACGGCGCCGTCACGCCACGTCTTCGTCATCCTCCGCGTCGCCGAGCGCGTCGCGCCCGGGCGCCGCATACGCGCTCGCCTGCTCCAGCAACCACGCGCGGAACGACTCGAGCGGCTTGCTGTGACTGAACTCCGTCGGATACACGAGGTAGTACGCGGAATCGCCGACCGTCGCGGCGTCGCACGGCACGACGAGCCCGAGCTGCTGCAACTGCTGCTCGACGAAGAACTTCGGCACCAGCGCGATCCCGAGCCCGGCCGCCGCCGCGCTGATCAGCATCGTATGCAGCTCGTAGCGCACGCCCTGCATCGTGCGGATGTCCTCGACGCCGTGCGTCTCGAACCACTGCGCCCACGCGCCGGGGCGCGTCGTCGAGTGCAGCAGCGGATAGGCGAGCAGATCCTCCACGCGTTCGACCGGGCGCTCGAGCAGCGCGGGCGCGCAGATCGGCACGACTTCTTCGCCGAACAGGTAGTCGGACGACGTGCCGGGCCAGGTCGGCTTGCCGTAGTGGATCGCCGCTTCGAAATGTGTGTCCTCGAACGAGAACAGATCGGTGCGGCTGCCCATGTTGACGCGCACGTCAGGCGTGTGGTCGTAGAAGCTCTTGATGCGCGGAATCAGCCAGTGCGACGCGAAGGTCGGCAGCACCGCGAGCTCCAGGTAGCCGCCGCCGCTGCCGTGCGCGATGATCGACAGCGTGTCGCGATCGAGCGCTTCGAGCGCACGCCGCACCTGCGTGCCGTACAGCTTGCCGGCGCGCGTGAGCACCACGCGCTGCTTCACGCGCGCGAACAGCCGCACGCCGAGGCTCGCTTCGAGCGTCGCGATCTGCCGCGATACCGCGCTTTCGGTGAGGAACAGCTCTTTCGCCGCGTGCGTGAAGCTCTCGTGGCGCGCTGCGGCTTCGAAAGCCACGAGCGCCCCCATGTTGGGAATCTTGAATTTGCGCATGATGCTCGTTGTGTCCGACGAACGGGGCCGCAGGGGCGGCCCACAGCGGCGAGAACGCCGACTGATTCCAAAAACTCATCACATCTCAATTTAATCTCGCTTTACGGGCGGCTGCAAGCCTTTGAATAATGCATCCCACGCAAGGCCAGGCGCGCCAGTGGGGCGCCTGGCCGCCGAGTGGCCGGCGCGTTTGCCGGCGATGCCCCGAACCGAGAAACCCGATGCGTAATCCGAATATCGAAAGCCTGCTGACCCGGCTGCTGGGACAGGCAAAGACCGACGCCCTGTTCGCGACGTTGAACATGCCGTCCATCCTCGAAGAATGGGAAACCGACGTCGTCACGCGCGCGGAAATCGCGCAGGCGATGAACATGGCGCTGTTCGAAGGGCTGCTCGAGCGTTCAGCGAACGGGCGCGCGTACACGGCCGACGCGGTCGAGGGCGGCGGCTCGGTCTACTTCGATCATGGCGCGCTGCGCACGGTGCGCTGGCCGCATACGGGCGCGCTGCCGCCGGGCGAGGCGGCGTTCGCGCGCATCCTGCGTCCGCTCGGCTTCCGGCTGAACGGCCGCTATCAGCTCGACAAGCTAGGCATGACCGGCCGCGCCTATGCGCACGAAGACGCGCCCGACGAGATCGCCCAGTTCTTCGTCAGCGAATTGCATCCGGAGCGTTTCTCGAAGGAATTCCAGCAGGCGGTGACGAACGTGGTGAGCTCGTCGCGCGATCCGCTGTCGCCGGCGGCCGTCGCGCTGCTGTGGGAGATCGAGCGCGAAGGCTGGCTGCCGATCGATGCGGCGCACGCGCTGCTGCCCGAGATCGTCGGCGCGTTCGCGCGCCAGCACGATGTGCCGAGCGAGCTCGACTACGACACGCTGCTGCTCGAATCCGCCGAGATGGCCTGGATCGCGACCGAGGGCAACGCGTTCAACCATGCGACCGACCGCGTGGCCGACGTGTTCAAGCTGTCCGATGACGAGAAGGCGAAGGGCCGGCCGATGAAGCCGGAAGTCGAGCGTTCGCGCTCGGGCCGCGTGTTCCAGACGGCCTACCGCGCGGACGTCGTCGAGCGCGAGTTCCGCACGCGCGACGGCGGCACGGTCAAGCGCAACGTGCCGGGCTCGTTCTACGAGTTCATCACGCGCCGTCGCACGTTCGACCAGGCGACGCGCCGCTGGGTGACCGACCTGCGTTTCGATGCGGGCAACGCGCAGGGCATCTTCAAGATGACGGCGAACGCGGCGAAGCAGGCATAAGCGCGCTACTCATCGAAGAACGGGCCGGCGGCTGAGGACAGCCGCCGGCCCGTTGGCGTTGAATGGACTGCGCAATCGGTCAGAACAGGTGCATGACGAGGTAGAACAGCACCAGCACGCCCAGCGGCACGCCGAGCAGCCATGCAATCAGGTACTTGCCCATGTCGTTGTCCTCCACGTGGCCGCGACGCGCAGCGCGTCGCGGCGGGGTATGACGACCGGTTCGTTACAGCCCGCTATCGAAGTCCTTCAGTTGTCGCTCGGCTTCGTCGCGGGCGATCCCGTAACGCTCCTGGATCTTGCCGACCAGATAGTCGCGGTTGCCTTCGGCGACGGCCAGGTCGTCATCGGTCAGCTTGCCCCACTTCGCCTTGACCTTGCCAGTGAGCTGCTTCCATTGGCCCTTGATCTTGTCTTCGTTCATCATTTGCTCCTCGAGTTAGGGGAAAAAAGTGCGGCGCTCGGGCGCGCAACGGTTCACGCCTTCGGTTTCAGTCCCGCCGCGTCGACGTGCTTCACGCCCTTGATCGAACGCGTGACGGCGACGGCCTTCTTCACTGCGGTGCGGGTCGGCAGTACGCCGGTCAGCGTGACGACGCCGTCGACGGTCTTCACGCTGATGTCGGTGCTCTTCACACCGTCGGTGGTGGCGAGTTCGCTCTTCACCTTGGTGGTGATCCACGTGTCGGTCACCGGCTGATTCGACTCGCTGGTCATGCTGCTGTCGGTCGACGACGCCTGGGTCTGGGCATGCGTGAGCGGCGCAGCGCAGAGCAGGAAGGACGCGCTGATCGCGAGGACGGTCGAGAGATGCGAGGTCTTGTTCATCGATGTTCTCCTTCGATCTTATGGTTGAAAAAATGCTGCGGTCGTACGGTCGATAGGGATCGCGCGACGGCTCGCCGTCAACGTGCGATCGGCGTGTCGTAGCCGGGCTCGCGCGGTGGCATGTCCGGGCGCGGCACGTCGGGCGGCAACGGCACCGGCGGGTCGATGCCCGGCGCCGGTTCGGGCGGATTGTCCGGGGCCGGTTCGGGCCGCGTCGGATCGGGTGTCTGATGCAGCTTCATCAGGATGTCCTCCTCTGCGGTGTTGCTGGGCAGCGCGGGAGCGCCGATGTGTTACCAGCGTACCGACGAGAACGCACGCGCACATCGCGCAAATTCACCGGATGCGCTAGTGCGTTTGCATGGGGACGGAACGGCGGGGCAGGAACGACGCGTGCTTCGTACCTGCGCAAGCGCCCGCCGCACGCGGCGCAGCGCGGCTGCGCGCGCGTGGCGCGCTCGCGCACGCAGCGGCGGCGCGGCGCGAATGTACTATTGCGCGGGGTGCATCGGCGCGCGTCGAGCGTAGCGACGGCGCCGGCTCCTCGCGGCATCCACCGGCCCGGCGCATGCCCGCGCGGGCGCGACGCGGCCGGCAACCATGCAGACGACGTGGATCATCAATCAATGGACGAACGAGTGAACGAACAGGCGCTCAAGTCGCATACCGATCGGCGCCAACTACATCAGATCATCGCGGGGCTCACCGAGGGCGTGATCCTCATCGAACCGGACCAGCGCATCGTGTGGGCGAACGAGGCCGCGCTCGCGATGCACGGCGTGACCGAGCTCGCCGAGCTGGGCGCGGACGTCACCGAGTATCGCGCGCGCTTCCGGCTGCGCTACCGGAACAATCGTCCGGTGCGTCACGGCCACTATCCGATGGACCGCGTGATCGCGGGCGAGCAGTTCAGCGACGTGACCGTCGAAGTCGAATCGGCCGCCGACGCGAACGTGAGCTGGGTCCACCGGATCCGCAGCCTCGTGTTGACGAATGCGGCCGGCGAGCCCGATTGCCTCGCGCTCGTGTTGCACGACGCAACCGAATGGGCGAGCGCCGAGGACCGCTTCGAGCGCACCTTCAACACGAACCCCGCGCCGGCCGCGATCTGCCGGCTCGACGATCTGCGCTATGTGAAGGTCAATCAGGGCTTTCTCGACATGACGGGCTACGCCCGCGACGAAGTGCTCGGCCGCTCCGTCTATGAAGTGGACGTGCTCGAACAGGCCGAGCGGCGCGAACTGGCGATCGAGCGGCTCGCCGAGCGCGCGACCATTCCGCAGATGGAGGCCGTGGTCAAACGCGCGGACGGCAGCCCGAATGCGGTCGTCGTTGCCGGGCAGCCGATCGACATGAACGGCGAAGCATGCATGCTGTTCACCTTCATGGACCTCGAGCCGCGCCGGCAGGCCGAGCTTGCGCTGCGGCAGAGCGAGGAGCGCTTCGCGAAGGCGTTCCGGATGGCGCCGGTGGCTACCGCGATCGTCACGGCCGACGGCTTCGTGCTGCTCGACGTGAACGACGCCTTCGTCGCGATGACCGGCCATCCGCGCGACGACCTGCTCGGCAAGTCCGCCGACGAAATTGGCCTGTGGGCCGAGCGCGGCGCGCGCGAGCAGCTCGACGGCCAGCTCGCGCGCGACGGCGGCGTGCGCAACGCGGACGTGCAGATCCGCACGCGCGAAGGCGACCTGCGCGATTGCGTGGTGTCGGCCGACCCGGTCGCGATTCACGGCCAGGACTGCGTGCTGATCGCGCTGCTCGACATCAGCGACCGCAAGCGCACCGAGATGGAGCTCGTCTATGCGATCGAGACGGCGATGCAGGATGCGTCGTGGTTCAGCCGCACACTGATCGAGAAGCTCGCGAACGTGCGGCGCGCGAATGCGCCGGACGCGGGGCCGCAGCTGTCGGATCTCACCGCGCGCGAGCGCGACGTGTTCGATCTGCTGTGTCAGGGCCTCGCCGACAAGGAGATCGCCGGCCGCCTCGGCCTCGCGCCGAACACGGTCCGCAATCACGTCGCGACGATCTACGCGAAACTCGACGTGCACAGCCGCGGCGAGGCCATCGTATGGGCGCGCGAGCGCGGCGTCGTCGGCGCGGCCGATCCGAACGTCGCGCGCACCGACAAGGGCGGCGACTGACGCCGTCCCGTATGCGATCGGTGCGAATGCACCAGCCACGATGATGCATCCGCATCTGCCGCGCATTGCGCGCGGCTGCGATCCTGTCCCCTCGGCGGCACGGCGCGCTGGCCGTGCGGCCGACTCTCCCTCAACTCATCGCAGGAGACGACCATGGATAGAAATCGCATCGAAGGCAAGCTCAAACAGGTGAAGGGTTCGGTCAAGGAAGCGCTCGGCAAGGTGACCGGCGACCGCGAGACGGAAGCGGAGGGCGTCGCCGAACAGCGGGCCGGGAAGCTCCAGGAGCAAGCTGGCGAGGCGGCCGACGCGGTGCGCAGGCATACGGGCATCGATACGCATATCGACCGGCACTGAGCGCTGCGCCGGCGGCAGCGTCGCGGCGCGCCTCATCGCCCCTCGGCCGGTGATGATTCTTCCACGGCATCACCGCGCGCCGCGGCTTGCCACCGTACCGGCGCGCGTTCGACCCGACGTACTTCGTTGCCGGCCCGTCCATGCGCGGGCCGGCGCGTCGTCGGCCATACCGTCGGGTGATGACAATTCCTCACAACGTAGTTCCGATATTTCGTTTGCGGCACGCGTATTGGCTACCCACAATCGGCTCACCTGTTGCGCGCGCGATAGCCGCGCACCGTGCCCCGACCCATAAAAGAAAGGATTCGCCGATGACGTTCCGCACTCGCTCGCTTTCCGGCATGGCGCTGGCCGCCGCGCTTCTCGCGTTCCAGACCGGCGCGGCTCACGCGCAGGAAGCGGTCGTCAAGGTCGGCGTGGCCGTGCCGCTGACCGGCAGCGGCGCCGCCTACGGCAAGGACATCGAGAACGGCGTGCGGATGGCCGTCGACGAGGCGAACGCGGCGCGGCCGACACTCGGCGGCAAGCCGGTGAAGTTCGTCGTCGCGTCGCAGGACGACCAGAGCGATCCGCGCATCGGCGTCCAGGCGGCGCAGCAGCTGACCGACGCGCAGGTCGCGGTCGTGATCGGCCATTTCAATTCGGGCACGACGCTGCCGGCTTCGAAGATCTACGCGAAGGCCGGCATTCCGATGATCACGCCGTCGGCCACCAATCCCGACATCACGCGCGCCAGGCTCGGCACCGTGTATCGCGTGATCGCCACCGACGCGCAGAACGCCGGCAATGCCGGCGCGTATGCGGCGGGCGTGACCAAGGCGAAGCGCATCGCGATCATCGACGACCGCACTGCGTTCGGTCAGGGCGAAGCCGACGAGTTCGAGAAGGCGGTGAAGGCGGCGGGCGGCACGATCGTCGCGCGCGAATTCACGAACGACAAGGCCGTCGACTTCAGCGCGCAGCTCACCAAGATCAAGAGTGCGAACGCGGACCTCGTGTTCTTCGGCGGGCTCGATGCGCAGTCCGCGATGCTGGTCAAGCGGATGCGCCAGCTCGGCGTGCGTGCGCAGTTCCTCGCGGGCGGCGGCGTGATGAACGCCAACTTCATCAGGCTCGCCGGCAATGCGGCCGAAGGCGCGGCCGTGTGGGAGTACGGGCAGCCGCTCGCACGGCTCGCGAAGGGCAAGCAGTTCGAGACGAAGTTCAGGCAGAAGTACGGCGTCGACATGCTCGCCTATGCGCCGTTCGCCTACGACGCGACCTGGATCGCGATCAATGCGATGCAGAAGGCGAATTCGGCGAAGCCGGCCGACTTCAACGGCGCGCTCAAGAGCACGCGCTACGACGGCATCACCGGCACGATCGCGTTCACGACCACGGGCGACCTGAAGAACCCGAGCTCGACGCTGTATGAAGTGAAGAACGCCGCGTGGCAGCCGGTCACCACGCAGACGGCCGATTGAGCGCCGCACGCGCTCTTTCGCGGCGCGGCGTGACGTGCTGAAATAGCCGCAACGATCGGGCGCGCACGATACGCGCGACGCGGCACGAACAACCTTCGGGCGCGGCCGGCTGGCCGCGCCTTTCATGTGCAACTGGAGTCAGTCGTGAGTTCTCAAGTCGTCATCGTCGGCGGTGGTGTGATCGGCAGCTCGATCGCCTATTTCCTGCGCGCCACCGATCCGACGGTTTCCGTGACCGTCATCGAGCGCGATCCCACCTATGCGAAGTCGTCGTCGGCGCTGTCGGCCGCGTCGATCCGCCAGCAGTTCTCGACGCCGCTGTCGATCGAGATGTCGCTGTTCGGCATCGCGTTCCTGCGCAATATCGGCGAACGGCTCGAAGTCGACGGAACGCAGCCGTCGATCGATCTGCATGAAGGCGGTTACCTGTTCCTCGCGACGCCGGCCGGCGATGCGACGCTGCGCGAAAACCACGCGCTGCAGACGAGGCTCGGCGCCGATATCCATCTGCTGGACCGCGACGCGCTGCGTGCGAAGTTCCCGTGGCTGAACGTCGACGATCTCGTGTCGGGCGCTTACGGCGCGAGCGGCGAAGGATGGTTCGACGGCTACGGGCTCGTGCAGGCGCTGCGCAAGAAGGCGCAGGCGCTCGGCGCGCGCTATGTGGCGGCCGACGTGACCGGCGTCGTGCGCGATGGCCGCAAGATCACGCACGTGGTGACGAACGACGGCGAGCGCCATGCATGCGACACGCTCGTCAATGCGGCCGGCGCGTGGACGCGCACGCTGTCGTCGATGATGGGCATCGACATTCCGGTGTATGCGCGGCGCCGCAGCATCTTCAACGTGTCGTCGCCGGCGAAGCTCGCCGATTGCCCGCTGCTGATCGATCCGACCGGCGTGTATTTCCGGCCGGAAGGGCGCACGTATATCTGCGGGACGTCGCCGAGCCCGGATCGCGATCCCGACGATCTGCCGCTCGACGAGGTCGATCACGATCTGTTCGACGAGGTGATCTGGCCGACGCTCGCGAACCGCGTGCCGGAGTTCGAGGCGCTGCGCGTGGAGAATTGCTGGTCCGGGTACTACGAGTACAACGTGTTCGACCACAACGCGATCATCGGGTATCACCCCGAGCTCGACAACGTCGTGTTCGCGAACGGGTATAGCGGGCACGGGCTGCAGCAGGGGCCTGCCACGGGGCGTGGCGTGAGTGAACTGATTCTGGGCGGGCGGTACGAAACGCTCGACCTGTCGTCGCTCGGCTGGGAGCGTGTGCTGGAAAACCGGCCGATCGTCGAAAAGAACGTCGTGTAGTGCGGCGCGCCCGCCTGGCGTGGTCCGGGCGGGGTTCTCCTCGGATCTCGATCTGATTGGCCCGGCTTTGCCGGGCTTTTTTTCGTCCGCGGCGGCCGTGCAGCGCGCAGTGGGGACCGGGCGGGACGCTCAAGCCAGCAAGCACGCAATCAGGTCATGCGTCGTGCGCACCTCATACTTCCTCAACAAACTCGCACGATGAATATCGACGGTGCGCGGGCTGATGCTCAGCTCCTTGCCGATTTCCTTGCTCGTCAGGCCATGCACCAGCAGCGCCGCGACGTCGCGCTCGCGATCGGTCAGCGTGCCGGTGACATCGGGATGCTTGGAGTTTTCCGACAGATCGGTGAAGGTCCACACGGCCAGCTCGAACGGCCGCTTCGGGTTGTATCCGAAGCCGCGGACGGTGACCCAGAAATGACTGCCGTCGACCCGCCGCATGATGCGGTCGTCGCTGAAGCCGGCATGCTTCGCGAGCAGCGGCGCAAGGCGGCGGCCGGTCGTCGCGAAGTCCTTCTGTTGCGGATAGAGCTTCGCGAACGACTGGTCGATGATGTCGTCGCGGGTCGCCCTGAACAGTTGCAGCGCCTTCTCGTTGCACTCGACCATGATCCGCTCTTTCGCCACGATCGCCGCGACGGGCAGGTGCCTGAAGAGATCTTCGTAGTCGAGGCTGGGCATCGTGTCGGTCATGGTCGGCATCCCGTCGCCCGGCCCGAACGACGTTCGAACCGGGCGAGCGGTGACAAGGGCGGAATCGTGAAGACCGTTCATGATATCCGCCCGCCGCTCACACGGCGCCTTCGACGCTGCGCTCGGCGTTGCGGGCCGCTCGGCCCGTCGCCGGGCCGGCGTCCTCGAGCGCCGTCTTCGACGTTTCCGGCAGCGCCAGCCCGCCGATCATCGCGAAGATCGCCACGGCGATCAGGTAGTACGCGGGCGACAGGTTGGTGCCGGTCGCGGAGATCAGCCACGTCGCGACGAGCGGCGCGGTGCCGCCGAAGATCGTGTAGGCGAGGTTGTAGGTGATCGCGGAGGCCGTATAGCGGGTCTTCGTCGCGAACACTTCGGACATCAGCGGTGCCGTCACCACGCCGGAGAACACCGCGCCGATGGCCAGCAGAGCGACGCCGAGCAGCGATTGCGACAACACGCCCGAGCCGCCGAGCGAGAACGCCGGATACACCGACACGATGATGAACAGGCCGGTGGTCGCGATCGTCGCGCGGCGGCCGACGAGGTCGGAGAAGAAGCCGGCGACCGGACACAGTGCCGCGGCGAAGAACAGCGCAAGCACCGTCACGAGCAGCGACGTGCCGCGCGACAGGTGGCCGGCGACCTGGAGGTAGGTCGAGAAGTACGTCGTGAACGTATAGAACGACAGCGCGGTGACCGACACGAACGCACCGAGCTTCAGGATGTTCCACGATTGCGAGCGCAGCGTTTCCATCAGCGGCGCATGCGCGACGTCGTGCTTGCCCTCGAGCGCCTGGAACGCAGGCGTTTCGTTCAGGTTCACGCGCAGATAGACGCCGATCAACCCGACCGGCGCCGCGATGAGGAACGGCACGCGCCAGCCCCAGTCGATCATCGCCTGCGACGACAGCGACGATTCGAGCAGATACGCGACCACGGCCGCGCACGCGAACGACGAGAACGTCGAGACCGGCACGAAGCTGCCGAAGAACGCGCGGCGGCGGCGCGGCGCGTGTTCCATCACGTACGCGCACGCACCCGCATATTCGCCGCCGGCCGAAAAGCCCTGCACGCAGCGAATGATCGTGAGCAGCAGCGGCGCCCAGTAGCCGATGCTCGCGTAAGTGGGCAGCAGGCCGATCAGCGTCGTCGACCCGGCCATCATCAGGATCGTCAGCGCGAGCGTGCGCTTGCGGCCGATCCGGTCGCCGATCACGCCGAACACCAGGCCGCCGAGCGGACGGAACGCGAACGCCACCGCAAACACGGCGAACGTCTTCAGCAGCCCGATCGTCGGATCGCCGCTCGGGAAAAACTCGCGCGTCAGGATCGTCGCGAGGAAGCCGTAGGCGGCGAAATCGAACCATTCGACGAAATTGCCGATCGACGCTGCGGCGATCACACGCCGTAGCGTGCGGGTATCGACGTCCTGGGTGGTCATGGTCGTGTCCTCTCTAGGTGTGGCGCTTGGGTTCGCGCCGAAAACCATGGTAGGGACGCCAATTACCTAGGTCGATAGGTGTCAATTACCTAGGTAATCGAGGGCGGCTGCGAATGTCCGCCCGGACGGTTGCGTGACCTTGAGCCATGAGGCCGGTGTGCCGAACGCCGGCCGAGGCTCGATGAATCGAATCGTCAGAACAAAAGCCCTAGCATGGTGGCCTTGACCGCGGCTTCGGTCTTGTTGGCCGCGTTCAGCTTGCGCATCGCATTGACGAGGTGGAATTTGACGGTGCGGTCGTCGACATGCATGATCTTGCCGATCTCCGCGTAGGTTTTCCCCGCAGCGGACCATTGCAGCGCCTCGCGCTCGCGTACGGTCAGCTCGACGGTGTATTCGGGCACGAGCCGCTGGAGCAGATGCATGCTCATCGCATAGTTGGCCGTGTTGGCGAGCCATGACATCTGGTATCCCTTTTCCGCGAGCTCGCGTTCCTCGATCGGTTCGCCGGACCGGACCATCGTGATGAGCCCGATCGCGCCGGTGCGGCTGACGGACGGCATGCACCAGCCGTGCCGCAGGCCGTGTTGGTCCGCCTCCTCCCAAAACTGGACGCACTGCGTCTGGCTGTCGGCGCGCCAGATCAGCGGGCTCATCCGGCTCAACCCGTGCCGGACCGTCGGGTCCACGGCGAAATAGTTCTGGCTCACATAGCGTTCGACCCACGTCTGCGGATAGTTGGACTGCAGCATGAACTGCGGCTTGCTGATCGGCAACGGTATGCGCAGACCGAATGAACAGTGGTCGAATCCGAGCGCCCGCACATCCGCCGAAAACTCCAGAAACACGTCGGCCTCGGATTTTGCGGTGGCGAATCCATTCAGATACTTTTCTCTCCAAGCCTGCATATCATTACCTTTTCGGTCAATCTTACCCATGAGGCAGCTATATCGTGTAGTCGACACATCGGTCGATTCTTATTAAACGATATTCCAGGGTGGGGTTGAATTTTCCGGGTATCAGGCAGAAAGCATGGCGCCGGTGATATTTTTTGCTTGACGACGGATTTCGCGGAGCATCCGCACTGACGATGAGACGCTCGAAACGCTCAATTTCACGCAGGCGTGCCCCCTTTTCACGGGCTGATAATGCGATGTCATTCATCAGACGATCTGCAATAATCCTGAATCACATGCGCGCGATCGAACCGGCATCAAGAATCACAACGCGGGCGCGCTACGAGCGTTGCAATAGCCCTCGTCTGGCCGACCACCGTGAATCTTGCCGGCCTATTCGGAAGCGATTTTAACAGGTGTCACGTCGAGATAACCGATATGCAAAAAAAATGGAACGATGGATACATACGATTGACTTTGCCCGCATTTTACGCGTTGCGTTTCCGTCAGCATATGTGTCAACCCGATTCGGAACTCCTGCATGATCTTTGGGGCGAGGGGATCAGCGCCGTCAATGCCGGCTACTACGAGCTGGTCTGCACCGACACGCAGCCGAGCGCAAGCGTCGGCTGCGCGTGGTACGTGGCGGTGGGCCAGCCCGACGTGCAGGTCGGGCGAGGCGACGTCAGCAGCAACGTAATGCTTCTCGATACGGACGGCGACGATTATGGCGCGCAATACAGCCGGGCATTAATCCAGAACTGGCTATGTTCGGGGGCGCGGCAACGCGCACTTGAATCGGCCGTCGTCGCCGATCACTGATTTTTTGTTCGATCCCGATGATTATTTCATCAAAAAGCCACGGGTTTATCCGTTGAACCGCGCGTGCCGTGAAACGGAAATCTCGGGTCCGAGTTTCCTGAGCGGCGCGGCGCCGATTCGATCGCGATCGCAATCATCGATGCCGTGATGCGGCGCCCGAGATACCCGGCCCCCAATTTCCGATCCCACGCTCTGCTTCGGCGCTCCGTTTCGCTGATTTTCGAACGATCGTCCGTTAATCCTGAATTCGCTATCCCGGCACCGCGTTTCGTCGTAATCGGCGCGATCCATCGCGTCTGCGACGTACGACCTGTCCATTCGGGCAGCTATTTTGCCGCTGCAATTTCGGGTTCAATCGCGTCAACAATTCTGAGATGAGAGAGGGCATTCAGATGCTGACGTTATTGTCGGGAAGAAGCGCTGATTTGAATCGCGAAACGATGTATCAACTCGCAAAGTATCGGCATAAGGTCTTCATACAAGAACTCGGATGGACTTTGCCTACCGATAATGGCATCGAATTCGACAATTTCGATCACGCGGATACCCTTTACGTCATCGCCCGCGATCGCAATGGCGAAATCGTCGGTTGCGGCCGCTTGCTGCCGACCGACGAGCCTTATTTGCTCGGCGACGTGTTCCCGACCTTGATGGGCGACGCCGCGCTTCCCCATGCCCCCGACGTGTGGGAACTGTCCCGCTTCGCGATGAGCATGCCGCGCGGCGAGTCGTTGACCGCCGAAGAGTCGTGGCAAAACACGCGAGCCATGATGTCCGAAATCGTTCGCGTCGCGCACGCCCATGGCGCCAATCGCCTCATTGCGTTCTCCGTGCTCGGCAACGAACGGCTCCTGAAGCGCATGGGCGTCAATGTGCACCGCGCCGCACCGCCCCAGATGATCGAAGGCAAGCCGACCTTGCCGTTCTGGATCGAGATCGACGAACAGACGCGTGCGGCGCTGAACCTCGACGGGCTGGAGCGCGTCGGCGGCGTGCCGCCCAAGACGTTGCGCAGGCCGGATGCGTCGCGCGCGCTCGAGCAATCGGTATGAGCGGGCGATGCGCGCCGTGAAGGTTCGCGTGCGCCGCCGCCCGGCGGCGCGGCCCGGCGCGGCGCGCGCAATACGGTATTTCAACAGGTGTGCCTGAAGATGAACGGCTTTAACGATGTGGCTCGGCTAGTCCCGGTCAGCGAGAGGAATGTGAGATGACGCTTCGAGTGGTGGTAACCGGTATTGGCATTGTGTCTCCACTGGGTTGTGGGAAGGAATTGGTGTGGCAGCGCCTGATCGGCGGGGGCTCCGGGCTTCGCCGCCTCGGCGACGATATCGCCGGTGAGCTGTCCGCCAAGGTCGGCGGGACCGTCCAGGACGTGGCCGAAGATCCGGAAGGCGGCTTCGATCCCGAGCGCTCGGTGCCGCACAAGGAACTGCGGAAGATGGACCGCTTCATCCAGATGGCGATGGTCGCCGCGGACGAGGCGCTCGCCGAAGCAGGATGGGCGCCGGAAGCGGAGCAGCAGCGCGAGCGGACCGCTACCGTCGTGGCCTCGGGCATCGGCGGATTTCCCGGCCTGGCGGAGGCGGTGAGAATCGGCGAGACGCGCGGCGTGCGGCGCTTGTCGCCGTTCACCATTCCGTTCTTCCTGTCCAACCTGGCAGCCGGCCAGATTTCGATCAAGCACCGGTTCCGCGGGCCGCTCGGCTGTCCCGTGACGGCCTGTGCCGCGAGTGTGCAGGCGATCGGCGATGCGATGCGCATGATCAGGACCGGCGAGGCGGATGTCGTCCTCGCCGGCGGCGCCGAAGCGGCGTTCGACAAGGTCAGCCTCGGGGGCTTCGCGGCGGCTCGCGCGCTGTCGACCGGCTTCAGCGAGGAGCCGGTGCGGGCGTCGCGTCCGTTCGATCGCGATCGTGACGGATTCGTCATGGGCGAGGGCGCCGCCATGGTGGTGGTCGAGTCGCTGGATCATGCCCTGGCGCGCGGCGCCCGGCCGATCGCGGAAATCATCGGCTACGGCACCACGGCCGACGCTTATCACATGACCGCCGGACCCGACGACGGATCCGGCGCGATGCGGGCGATGAAGCTGGCCCTGCGGATGGGCGACGTCGCTCCGGAGCAGGTCGACTACGTCAACGCCCATGCGACGTCGACGCCGGTCGGCGACGCCGGCGAGATCGAGGCGCTGAAGACGGTGTTCGGTGTGGGCGCCGGCCCGGCGATTTCGTCGACCAAGTCGGCCACCGGGCATCTGCTCGGAGCGGCGGGCGCCATCGAAGCGGCGTTCTCCATTCTGGCTCTGCGCGATGGCGTGCTGCCCGGCACGCTGAATCTCGAGCACCCCGACCCGGCAGCCGACGGGCTGGATCTGATCGGGCCTGCCGCGCGGCACGTGCCGGTCGAGATCGCGCTGTCCAACGGGTTCGGGTTCGGAGGCGTGAACGCGTCGGTGCTGTTCAGGCGATATCCGTCGGATCGGTCCGCAGAGGCGCATTGAGCGATGGGCACGCGGGTCCCGCAGTACCGCTGATTTCGTCAGTACGTCAAACCGTAATCATTCGGCGCTGCGCCGCCGTTCGCCGGCTCTCCATCTGACCGATGGCGCCGGCGACGGCGAGGTTGCGTCCCGTGCAATTCGGACTCCGGTCGTTATCCAAAGGGAATTTTCCGTGCTAGACACCCTCATCATAGGCGCCCGCTGTGCGGGCGCCACGCTCGCGATTCATCTGGCGCGCGCCGGCAAGCGCGTGCTGGCGATCGATGCGAACCATCTGCCGAGCGATCAACCGTTGTCCACCCACTGGATTTCTCCCTACGGCATGGCGTTGCTGGACGAGCTCGAGCTCGGCGACAAGGTGCGCCGCTTCGCGCCCCCGGTGCCCAGCATGATGTACGGAAACGACGACGTGACGGGCCGCGTCGAGTACCCGGTCGGCGGGCGCTGCTCGTGCCCGCGCCGCATGGATCTCGATGCCCTGTTGCTGGAGGAGGCCCGCGCGTCGGGGGCCGAGGTGCGGGCCCGGACCCGGCTGGTCGGCCTGTTGCGCGACGGCGAGCGCGTGACGGGCGCCGTGGTCGAACATGACGGCGTGCGCGAGGAGATCCGCGCGCGGATCGTGGTGGGCGCGGACGGCCCGCACTCGACGACGGCCGAGCTGGTCGGCGCGGAGGAGTACCACGGCTATGACTGCCCGCGCGCGATGTACTGGGCGTACTGGCCGCGTCCCGACTGGTTCGACACGGATCCGCGCTATCTGGGCGGGGCGATGAACTGCACGTTCGGCGACGACATCGTCTTCGTGTTTCCGACCAACCGCGATCTTCTGCTGATCGGGGTGGCGTTCCCGAAAACGCAGTTGCCGCAGTGGAAGGGCCGCGCGCTCGAGAAGCTGACCGAAACGCTGAAGGGCAACCGCCATACGGCGCCGCTGATTACCGGTGAGCCGGTGAGCAAGGTGCTCGGCGCATTGAAGCTGCGCTTCTTCTTCCGTCAGGCTGCCGGACCCGGCTGGGCATTGGTGGGCGACGCGGGCCTGTTCATGGATCCGTCCCCCGGATTCGGCATCACCGACGCACTTCGCGATGCGCGCGCACTCGGCCAGGCCATCGTCGAGGACGACGACCGCGCGCTGGAATGCTACTGGCGCCAGCGCGACGCGACGTCGATCGACCTGTTCGAATACTCGCGCGGCCGCGGCGCACTCGGCCACAACAATCCGCTCAGCCGGATCCTGTTCGGCAAGCTGACGGCCGACCCGGTGCTGCAGGCGCGCTTGCTGGCTTCGCAGAATCGCCGATGTTCGCCGTTTGCGGTGTTCGATCCCAGCGATATCAAGAAATGGGCGGACGAGGCCATTGCCGGCGGCGAAACCGGCGTCATTCAGCCGCTGATCGACATGTCGACGCGAGGCGAGGCGATCCGCGCCGAGATGGCGTTGCGCCAGCGTCTCGCGGACGAGGCGCACGCAAGGTGGGCGCAGGCGTGCGAGTCGGACGATCTCGCGCCGGTGGCCGCCGGTGGCGATCGCGACGTTTGCGCGAGAGCGTCGATATGAGCGCACGGAACGACGGCGCGTGGTCGTTTCGATCACGCGTATGCAAGCCGTGGCGGGGCAGTTCTGCCCGTCACCGGTCCCATGTCGAGTAAGCCGAGGAGCCATTCCATGACCATCGAAGCCACGTTGGACGGCAATGCTGCATTTTCGCGGCTCAAGCTGCCGCGACACTTCCACCAGATCAGCTCCGTCGCGACGATCCTCTATGTGGCGCACGCGCTCGCATTCTTCCTGATTCCGGCTGCGGTGGCGTTCGCCGTCGTCGATATCCCGGCGTCGGCGCCGGCCCGTGTGGCGATGGCGCTCGTCCTCGGCGTGATCGCGGGCCACGGCATGCATCTGCTGACCTTCGTCGGCCACGAGGGCATGCACACCAACCTGCATCGCAACAAGTACGTGAGCGCCGCGCTGGCGCTCATCTGCTCGTCGCTGGTGCCGGGCTTCCTGATCGTGGGTTTCAGCATGACTCACTGGAAGCACCATCGCTACACCGGTCAGGACATCGACCCCGATGTCCAGATCTATTCGCAGTACCGCACCTTCTGGTCGCGCTTCTTTCTCGCGCGCTCCCGGGGCGTACGGATCTATACGAAGAACGCCGTACGCATGGCCGCTGGCCTTCCGTGGCCGGAGAACACGCGGCTGCCGTTCAGCGAGCGCGAAATGCGCTGGATCTCGCGGATCAACATTGCACTGAACCTGGGTGCGGTGACGGCCTACGGGTTCATCTGGCATCGGTCGTTGTGGCTCGGCTTCACGGTCATGCTGATTCCGTATATCGGCGTCTACGTGTTCAGCACCATCCGCGCGTACATCGAGCACACGGATACCGTGCCGGGGCGTTATCGCGACAGCCGCAGCTATACGTCGCCGATCTACACCGCGCTGTTCTTCGGCAGCAACTTCCATCTCGAACACCATCAGTATCCGGCTGTGCCGTGCTACCGGCTGCCGGCGCTCCACAAGTATCTGATGTCGCAGGGGCTGCTCGCCGCGGCACGCGCGCCGGTCGAGCCGTCCTTCTTCGGCGCGCTTCGGTATACGACGGGCCGTTTCCAGTATCCCTGCGTCAATCTGCAGTCGTCGACCGACGAATTCCTCGAGCGGATGGCGCAGGGGCATCTCGACCGCGAGGCGGCATCGATGGACGCGCCGGACGCCGATGCGTTGATCGCCGTCATGCGCAAGTAGCAACGATCCGCAAGCCGCACACCGACCCGCACGCGGGTCGGGTGTGCCGCCACGTCGCCCATGTAGCAAAGAGAGGAATCATGTTTATCGAGAATGCGTGGTATGCAGCAGCACTCTCCGCGGAAGTCCAGCGCGAGCCCTTTGCCCGGACGATCCTGAACCATAAGGTCGTCATGTATCGAACCCTGGCGGACCAGGTCGTCGCGCTCGAGGATCGATGCCCGCACCGACAGGTTCCGTTGTCCCGCGGGCGCGTGGTCGGCGACGAACTCCAGTGCTGGTACCACGGGCTCAGGTACGACTGCTCGGGCGCGTGCGTCGGCATTCCGAGCCAGAGCACGATCCCGAAGGGCGCGCGCGTGCGCGCGTTCCCCGCCGTCGAGAAATACGGCTTCATCTGGCTGTGGACGGGCGACCCCGAGCAGGCCGACGAGGCAGCGATTCCGAACCATTGGGTCTGCTCGGCGCCCGAGCTCGCCGGAACGATGAGCTATTGCACGATCGCGTGCAGCTACCTGTTCGGGATCGACAACATCCTCGATATTTCGCACGCCGCGTTCGTGCACGCGAAGACGCTCGGCTCGCTCGACATCGTCGAGACGCCGCCTGAAATCGTGATCGGCGAGGACGAAGTCCGCGTGCGCCGCTACTTGCGCCGCGAGAAGACGCCGCCGCTCTATACCCATATCCTGAAGCTCGACTACATCGATCGCTTCCAGGAAGTGCTCTACTGGCCCATCGGCAACACGCGGGTCGAAACGCGAGCGCACGCCTGCGACGATGCCAGCGGCCGGATCTTCCACGTCTATACGACGACGATCTTCACGCCCGCCACCGACACCACCACCCACGTGTTCGTGGGCATGCACCGCGACTTCGACGTCGACAACGAGCGGTTTACCGAGTTCACCGCGAAGGAGGTGTTCGCGACCGTGATGGAGGACAAGGACGTCGCGGAGAGCCTGCAGGCGAACTGGAGCCCCACGGCGCCGATGATCGACATCCAGCTCGACCGGCCGGCATTCGCCGCACGACGGATCCTGGAGCGAATGGGTGCGCGCGCATCCATTCGAGCGACGGTATGACGGCCGCGGCAACGGCGCGCCTGCCGGGCGCACCCGAACAAACCACGATGACGGCAGAGGCGGGCGCGACGATGAACGAGCCGGGACGGACGCTCTATGTGGGCGAGTTGCTGCAGGAACTCGGGATGTCGGCGCCGGACGAGGTCGCCTTGCATCATCCGATGATGTTCGGCGAAATCCTCGGTCGCGAGCGGGTCGAGCAACTCGCAGCGGCCGCCGCGGGCGTCTTTGCCGCGATCGAGCCGCAACACGCGTGGCGTGGCGCGGACATCGGCGGGCGCGAATGGCACGGCCGCTTCGAGGACCGCCAGATTCGCGGCGTGACGGTGGCGCGCAGATCCGGCACGCGCATCGAGGTCGACATTTTCCTCGGCTCGTTTCCGGCGCCGGTCCGGCGCGCGCTGTATGACGCGAGCCGGGATCTGGTCGACGTCGATGCGTGGGTATTGCCCGCCGAGGTCAACACCGCGTTGCCGCCGATTCCCGACGACGAAGTGCTGGATGCCAAGCTGCCGTTCGGCATTACCGACGAGATGTTTCTGACCAGCCCGGTGGCCTGCAAGCCGATACGCGGGCGCGCCGATGTCGAGCGCGTGTGCGGCCATTCGATCGCGGTCTATGGCGGGCGAGCGGGCCGCGTCTGTCGGCAGGTGCGACGACGCTGAGCCTGTGGACCGGCGAGGTCGGCGGGCTGCCGTTGGAAGTAGCCAACGTCATCTGCTGGGAAGACGAGCGCAACGTCAGGAGCATGGCAATGGCGATGCGCCCGTGGCCGGTCGTCGCGCTGTTCCAGGCGCGGATGCGGGCACGGACGCTGCCGTTTCTCGACCCGTCGTATTTCGAAGCGGACGCCGAACCCGAATCCGCATCGGGCGACGGCGTGACGCGCGCCCAGCTTCGCGAGGTATAAGGCCATGAGCGCACCCAGCGTGCCCGCTTCGCAGGCGCAGCCGAATTCGATTTCGCCGTGGCCGGTTTTCTGGATCGCGAGCGTGGCGGTGTTTCTGGTTTCGATCGACGTCACCGTGCTCTACGCGGCGTTTCCCGCGTTGCGACGGGCGTTTCCCGGCACGGATTCGGGCGGCCTGTCGTGGGTGCTGAACGCCTACACGCTGGTGTTCGCCGCGTTGCTCGTGCCGGCCGGCCGCCTGGCCGACCTGTGCGGGCGCAAGCGGATGTTCCTGCTCGGGCTCGCGATGTTCGTCGGCGGATCGTTCGGCTGCGGGATCGCCTCGCGCATCGAGATGCTGTGGATGATGCGCGCGGTGCAGGGCGCGGGCGCGGCGCTGTTGCTGCCTGCCTCGCTGTCGATCCTGCTGGCGGCGTTCCCCGTCACCAAACGGGCGATCGCCGTGAGCCTGTGGGGCGCGGTCAGCGGCGTGGCCGGCGCATTGGGGCCGAGCGTCGGCTCGTTCCTGGTCGATCGCTTCGGCTGGCCGTGGGCGTTCTTTCTCAATCTGCCGCTCGGCGCGCTCGCACTCTGGCAAGGATGGCGCGTGCTCGACGAGTCGCGTGACCCCGAGCGGGGCGCGCCGCTCGATCTGGTCGGCGTCGTCCTGCTGATCGTCGGCGTCGGCGCGATCGCGTTCGGGCTGGTGCAATCGGAAGCGCTTGGCTGGGCGTCGCCGAAGGTGGCGCTCGCGATCGCGGGCGGGCTCGCGATGCTGGCCGCGTTCGTCGCGTGGGCGCGCACGGCCCGTGCGCCGGCGATCGATCTGTCGTTGTTCCAGGATCGCACTTACCGCTACATCAATCTGGCGTCGCTGTGCTTCGCGATCGGCTTCGCGATGATGTTCTTCCAGACGTTTCTGTTCACCACGGGCGTCTGGTCGTACTCGCTGACGCGCGCCGGGCTGGCCGGCACCCCAGGGCCGCTGCTCGTCGTGCCGACGGCGATCGTCTGCGGCCGGTTCGCGGCGCGCGCGGGGCACCGGCTTCTGCTGGTGACGGGAAGCCTGATCTCCATGGCGGCAAGCCTGTGGTTCGCGCTGGTGCCCGGCGTCACGCCCGACTATCTGCATGCCTGGCTGCCGGGCGCGCTGCTGACCGGGCTGGGCGTCGGGATGGTCATGCCTTCATTGTCGGCTGCCGCGGTTGCGCATCTGCCGCCCGCGCGGTTCGGCGTCGGCTCGGCCGTGAATCAGGCGATACGCCAGATGGGATCGGTGTTCGGCGTGGCGCTGACGGTCGCCATCACCGGCAATGCGATCACGCGGCTCGCCGAATTCCACACGCTCTGCTACCTGCAGATTGCGCTCGCGCTGGCGACGGCGATCCTGTGCGCGCCGGTGGATACGCGACCGCGCGTGCTCGCCTCCGCGGCGGCGCGTTGAGGGCGGCGCCGCGTTCGGCCCGGCGCCGGGCATGACGATTTGATCGAAACAATACGAAACCGATTATCCGAGGGTCCCATGATGGCCGGTAGCATTCCTCCCTCCGCTCTGCTGGCGGAGCGCACGACCTCGTCGCTGCTCCATGTGCTTCGCGAGCGTGCCGAGCACACGCCGGAGCGTGTCGCGTTCCATTTTCTGCGCGACGGCGAGGACGACGTCGCGAGCTGGTCCTACGGCCAGTTCGCCGCCGCTGCGGCCCACGTGCGCGATCTGCTCGTGCAGCACGCGCTGCACGAACGCCGCGTATTGCTGGTGCTGGAACCCGGTCTCGGTTACGTCGCGGCGCTGTTCGGAATCCTGCTGGCGGGCGCCACCGCGGTGCCTTCGTTTCCGCCGGCCGGCTCCCGCGCCGTGGCGCGTTTCGCGTCGATCTGCCGCGACGCCCGTCCCGACGTGGTGATCGCCGGCAAGCAGCATCGCTCGCTGCAACAGGAGCTCGACCGGCTGCACGACGGCGCGCGCGTCGCGCCGGCGTTGCTGACGATCGACGAGCATGCCTTCGACGCCATCGACGCATCGGCGCACGACTTCGGGCGCGTGCTGGAGCAGGGCCTCGATCTGGAGCGGCCGGCGCTGCTGCAGTACACGTCGGGATCGACGGGCGAGCCGAAGGGCGTCGTCGTCACGCACCGGAATCTCGTCAGCAACTGCGCGGTGATCGCCGAGCGGCTCGGCGCCGATCCGGAGCGCGTCGGCTGCACGTGGCTGCCGCCGTATCACGACATGGGCCTGATGGGCGCGCTGCTGCTCGCGGTGTTCAGCGGCTTTCCGCTCGTGATCCTGTCGCCGCAGCATTTCGTTCAGCGTCCGTATCGCTGGCTCAAGGCGATCAGCGACTACCGCGTGACCACCAGCGTCGCGCCGAATTTCGCGTTCGACCTATGCGTCGACCACATCAGCGACGAAGAAGCCGCCACGCTCGATCTCGGCTCGCTGCAGCACGTGTTCTGCGGCGCGGAGCCGGTGAGCCACGCGACGCTCGAGCGCTTCGCCGCGCGCTTCGGCCGGCATGGCTTCGAGCGCCGCGCCGTGGTGCCGTGCTACGGAATGGCGGAGGCGACGCTCTACGTGTCCGGCAAGCCCGGCCGTTCGCCGATCACGCTGATCGACGTCGACAAGGAGGCGCTCGCCCGCGGCCAGTGCGTGCCGTACGACGCGCAATCCGACCTGCTCGGGCGCACGACGCTGGTGGGCTGCGGGCCCGTGGCGGCCGGCCATCGGCTGCTGATCGTCGATCCTGCGACGAAGCGCGCGCTGCCGGAGCGCAGCATCGGCGAAATCTGGTTCAGCGGTCCGAACGTCGCTGCCGGCTATCTCGGCCGCGCGGACAGCGACGACGTGTTCGCGGCGGCGGTCTGCGACGAACGCGGCGACGCCGATTCGGCGCGCTACCTCCGCACCGGCGATCTCGGCTTTCTGAACCACGGCGAGCTGTTCGTCACGGGCCGGATCAAGGACGTCGTGATCGTCGCCGGGCGCAACCTCTATCCGACCGACATCGAAGGATCGGTGCAGGCCGCGCACGATGCGATCCGAACCAACGGCGTGGTGGCGTTTTCGATCGACGGCGGCCCGCTGGAGTCGCTCGTCATCGTTGCGGAGCTCAAGCGCTCGCGGCGTCTGAGCCCCGAGCAAATGGGCGAGGTGCGAGCGGCGATCACGCTGGCGGTCACGCGCGATCACGGCGTGGCGCCGGCGGTCGTGCACCTGGGGCCGATGGGCGCGATTCCGCTCACGACCAGCGGCAAGGTGCGCAGGCAAGCGTGCAAGCAGGCGTTCCAGCAAGGCAGCCTGAGCACGCTCGAGGCCCGCGCCTGAGCCGTTCGCCGCTTCCGCATTCCCGATTTCCATTGTCGCTGTCTTTCTTCGGAGCCAGTCATGGCTGAAGCAGATCTCTCGTCGTCGCGAACACCCGCGACCGCCCGTGCGGCCGACGCCGACACCGACTCGCGCGCGCGCCGGCTCGCTTATCTGACCGTCGGCGTTCCCGCGCTCGGTTTCGTGCTCGCGATTGCCTACACGTGGACATACGGCGTGCGCGCCACCGACTTCATCCTGCTCGCGGTGATGTATTTCTCGACCGCGATCGGCGTCGAAACCGGCATGCACCGTTACTTCTCACACCGTGCGTTCAAGGGACGGCCGATCGTCACCGTGATGCTCGGCGTATTCGGCAGCATGGCCGCCCAGGGGCCGATCCTGTTCTGGGCCGCGACGCACCGCATGCACCACGCGTTCACCGATCAGGACGGCGATCCTCATTCGCCGCTGCCGCGCGCGAACCGCCACGGCCAACCGAGCCGGCTCGCGGGCCTTTGGCACGGTCACGTGGGCTGGCTGTTCAGCGTGCGCCGCGAGAACTGGAGCGCGTATGCCGCGGACCTGCTGCGCGACCGCCTGATCGTCAATCTCAATCTGCGCTATGGGTGGTGGGTGCTGCTCGGCCTCGCGCTGCCCGCGCTGGCGGGCGCGTTGCTCGCGCCGGCCGGGCAGGCCTTGACCGGCGCCGTCGGCGGTTTCCTGTGGGGCGGGCTCGCACGGATCTTCCTGCTCGATCAGTCGACCTGGGCCGTCAATTCGCTGTGCCACACCATCGGCACCCGCCCGCACGCGACGCGCGACCACAGCCGCAATCTGGGCCTGCTCGCGATCGTCTCGGTGGGCGGCGCGTGGCACAACAACCATCACGCACAGCCGGCCTTCGCCAACAACGATCACGCGTTCTGGCAGCTCGATCCTTCCGCCTGGGTCATCCGCCTGCTCGACGCGCTGGGGCTCGTCACGGAGGTGCGCTATGCGCCCAAGCGCCGCGCGACGGCTCCTTCAATTTCGCCGTAATCCTGTTTAGCGTCTGGAGATTCCTATGAATTCGTCGATTCAGGTTGCACCCGGCGTGACTGCCGCAGGCGGGCTGTCGGCCGCCGACGGGCAGATCCCCGGTGTTTCGCCGCTGCTGGGCAGCGGGGCGCGCGTCAAACGCCTGACCGCCCTGGCCGTGATGCTGGTGCCGCTGGCCGGCTTCGCGCTGGCGGTACGCCAGCTCGTGCTGGGCGAGTTCGCCGCCACCGATCTCGTGCTGTTCGCGGTGTTCTATTTTCTGCACATGGGCGGGATCACGATGGGCTTCCATCGGTATCTCGCGCACAAGACGTTCCGCACGTCGAAGTGGTTCGAAGGGCTGCTGCTGATCTGCGGGTCGATGGCCGCGCAAGGACCGATCATGTTCTGGGTGACGACGCACCGCCGACATCACCTGTACAGCGATCAGCAAGGCGATCCGCATTCGCCGAATCTGGCCGGCAAGGGCCTGTTCGCGAAGCTGCGCGGCCTCTGGTATGCGCACATGCCGTGGATGCTGGCCCCCGACGTCTCGGGCTGGACCTTCTTCGCGCCCGACGTGCTGCGCGATCGCCGCCTGTTCTTCTATCACCGCACCTACGCCTGGTGGATCGTGCTCGGCCTCGTGCTGCCGGCCGCGATCGGCGGCGCCGTCGCCGGCTCGTGGCTCGGCGCATGGAACGGCCTGCTGTTCGGCGGATTGGCGCGCATCTTCGTGGCCAACCAGGCCGCGTGGTGCGTGGGGTCCGTGTGCCACATGTTCGGCGGCCGGCCGTTCAAGACCGGGGACAACAGCGCGAACAACTGGACGGTCGCCGTATTCACGTTCGGCGAAGGCCTGCAGAACAACCACCATGCTTTTCCCGCGTCATACCGCCATTCGGTGAAGTGGTACGAGCCGGATCTGAGCGCCTGGGTGCTGTGGACGCTCGGCAAGGTCGGCATCGTGCGCGACCTGCGTCAGCCGACGCCGGCGGCGATCCGCAAGCTCGCCAAGCAGCCGTATTGAAGCTAGTTGCCGTCGTCATTCAGTTCATCTCCCTCGTACGGAAGGATTAATCATCATGTCTCAAGCTGGAATCCTGGGCGGCCTGTTCGGCCGCAAGAAGGCGGTGGCCGCCGATGTCGGGCCGCTCACCGAAGCGTCGATCCGCAACTGGTTGATCGACCGGCTCGCCAAGCAGCTGAAGCTCGAGCGCGCCGCGATCGATCCCGCCAAGCGCTTCGACGAGTACGGGCTCGATTCGATCGTCGCCGTGCAGGTGTCGGGCGATCTGGAGAAGGTGGTCGAGCAGCGGCTGTCCCCGGCGCTGCTGTTCGAACACAACAGCATCGACGAGCTGGCGCGCCACCTGTCGACCGAGCTCGGTCTGCAAGCGGCGTAAGCGGGAGATCGACATGGCGAAAACCTACACGGTCCCCAGCGCGCCGCCGGCGCGTTTCGACGAATTCATGCAGAAGTCGAAGTCGCTCGAGGGCGTGCGGCTGACCGATGCGATTCCGAAATCCCTCTACGAGCCGCGCGTATGGCGCGGCATTCTCGGTTTCGTGGTGAGCTATGCGGCGTATATCGGCGCGCTCGTCGGCATCGCTTACGCGCCGCACTGGCTGTTCTACGTTCCGCTGTGGCTGCTGGCCGGCCTGGGCGGCTGGGGGCTGCATTGCATCGCGCACGATTGCGGGCACAACTCGTTTTCGCGCGTCCGATGGTTCAACCTGGCGATCGGGCACCTGTCGCTTCTGCCGCTGCTGTATCCGTTCCACGCGTGGCGCCACACGCATAACCTGCACCACGCGAATACCAACAACCTCGAGCTCGATACCGACTGGCGGCCGATTCCCGCGCCGCTTTACGATCGCATGCCGCTGTTGAAGCGGCTCGAGTACGCCGGCACCCGCAAGTGGCTGTTCTGGGCCGGCACGGTGAGCTACTGGAAGGAATCGGGCTTCCGTCCGGGCTTCTATCCGAAGCGCGAGATGCGGCGCGACGTGAAACGCTCGATCGCGTTCGTCCTGTTCGCGTCCGCGCTCTATTTCCCGGCGCTCATCTACTTCACCGGCATCACCGGCCTGTTCCTGTACTTCGTCGTGCCCTGGTTGATGATTCATGCGTGGTTCAGCGCCACGACGCTGATGCATCACACGTCGGACGAGATCCCGTTCCTGCCGTCGCAGCACTGGACGCCGAACGCCAGCCGCTTGCTGGTGACGACCGACTACCGGTATCCGAAGTGGCTGCACTTCATGACGCACAACATCTCGGTGCATACGGCGCACCACGTCGCGCCGATCGTGCCGTTCTACAACCTGCCGAAGGCGCAGGCGGCGCTCAAGCAGGCGTTTCCGGGAATGATCCGCGAAAAGGATTTCTCCTTCGGCGATCTGTGGCACGTGATCGGTCACTGCCATTTCTACGACACCGAGTCGGGTTACTACCGCAGCCTGTCCCGGGAGGCCGTGCCGGTCGGCGCGCGTGCGGCGGCGGAGGGCCGGTGATGGCGGCAGCGAACCCTACCGACGTCTCGCCGCTCGCGCGGCGCAAGGCCAGGAAGCCGTCGTTGCGCGTTCGGCTCGGCCGTCGTGCGCTGCGCGTGCTGACGACCTTCGCGCCGCACGCCGCGGGGCGCCGGGCGGCCGACACGTTCGGCTTCACGCGCGGCTACGGGCTGCCCGTCAGCGACCGCGTGCCGCTCGGTGCGAAGGAGGCGTCCATCGACGGCAACGCGGACATCGACCGCGCCTATCACTGGGAGGGCGGCGCATCGCGCGTGCTGCTCGTGCATGGCTGGGGCACCGACAGCAGCAGCATGCTGAGCTTCGTGAAGCCGATGCAGTCGCTCGGCTTCTCGGTGGCCGCGTTCGACGCGCCCGCGCATGGCCGTTCGCCGGGCAAGCATACGACGATGACGCAGTTCACCCGCGCGACGGGTGCGGTGCTGGATGCGATCGAAGGCGCGCAGGTGGTGATTGCGCATTCGCTCGGCTCGATCGCGGCCGTCTCGGCGCTGGCCGAGCGCTCGCGCCGCGCGTCGTTGCGCTGCCTCGTGCTGATCGCCCCGACCAGCGGCCTGACCGAGGTGCTGGAGCGCTGGGCCAGCCGCGACATGGCATTTCCGCGCCCGGTGGTCGAGCGCATCTATGCGGAGCTGCAGCTGCGCAACGGCGTGCCGGTCAGTCACTGGGATCTGCTCGCGCGCGGCGCGTCGCTCGACGTCCCGGTATTGGTGGTGCACGACCCGGCCGATTCGGTGGTGCCGTACTGCGAGGCGCAGCGCGTCGTGGCCGGGCTGCCGGACGCGACGCTGTGGCCGGCGCCGGGTGCGGGGCACGGCCGCATCCTGTCGGATGCGAGGGTACGCGAGCAGGTGCGCGAATTCGTGACGCGACAGACGTCGAACCTGGGAGAGATGGCGAGATGAGCACGACGGCGGTAGAGATGCGCACGCTGATGTGTCTGGTGTGCGGCTGGATTTATTCGGAACGGCACGGTGCGCCGGAAGACGGCATTGCACCGGGCACGCGCTGGGAAGACATTCCGGCCAAATGGAAGTGTCCCGAGTGCGGCGTCGGCAAGGAGGATTTCGAAATGGTCTCGATCTGACGCGATGGCGGGGCGCGCGTCGCCCCGCCATCGGTGCGTGCGTCGGCACACGAGAGCGCTTTACGAACGTGCCGGGCATGCGAATGCATGCGTTCCTTTCCCGCAAGCGCCGCGTCGAGTTGCGGCGGCATCCGTCCCGCATGAAGCGGGCTTTGAATGGAGTGTTGAAATGGTTGCTCGACAGGTAGTGATCTGCAGTCCCGTCCGGACGCCAATCGGCGCGTTCGGCGGCACGTTGAAGGACGTTGCGGCGACGGCGCTCGGCGCGGCCGCGTTGCGCGAAGCGGTGCGTCGCAGCGAGATCGATCCGGCGGAGCTGGCGTCGGTCGTGATGGGCAACGTCGTGCAGGCCGGCAACAAGATGAATCCCGCGCGTCAGGCGGCCGTCGCGGGCGGCATTCCCGTGACCGTGCCCGCGCTGACGGTCAATCGCGTGTGCGGCTCCGGTGCGCAGGCCATCGCGAATGCGGCGCAGGACATCTGGCTCGGCTTCGGCGAGGTTGCGGCGGCGGGCGGAATGGAGAACATGGACGGCGCGCCGTATCTGCTCGGCGGCGGCCGTTGGGGCTATCGGATGGGCAATGCCGAGATCGCCGACAGCATGCTCGTGGATGGCCTCGTCGATGCGTTCTCCAACCTGCATTCGGGATGGCACACGGAAGACCTCGTCGCGATGAAGGGGATCACGCGCGAGCAGCAGGACCGCTGGGCGGAACGTTCGCAACGGCGCTTCGCCGACGCGCAGGCGCGTGGGGCATTCGACGCCGAACTGGTGGCGGTCGAGGTCGCGGGGCGCAAGCAGACCGTCCGATTCGAGCGCGACGAGCAGCCGCGCCCGGACACGAACTTCGAGTCGCTTGCGAGGCTGAAGCCCGCATTTCGCGCTGACGGCACCATCACCGCCGGCAATGCGCCCGGCCTGAACAGCGGTGCGGCGGCGATGATCGTGGCCGAGCGGCGTTATGCCGAGACGCACGGCATCGAGCCGATCGCCACGCTCGTCTCGTACGGCGTGGGGGCGGTCGAGCCGGGCCTGTTCGGACTCGGGCCGGTGCCGGCAGTGAAGATGGCGCTCGCGCGTGCCGGGTGGTCGATGAACGACGTGGAGCGGTTCGAGATCAACGAGGCCTTTGCCGCCGTGCCGATCGCGGTCGCGCGCGAGCTCGGCATCGACGAAGAGCGGATCAACGTCGAAGGCGGCGCGATCGCGCACGGTCACGCGATCGGCGCGACCGGTGCCGTCCTGACCACCCGTCTTGCACATTCGATGCGCCGCGACGGCATCAAGCGCGGCATCGTGACCTTGTGCATCGGCGGCGGCCAGGGCATCGCTCTCGCGCTCGAAGCCGTCTGACGGCAGCCCGGCCCCGACGACGGCCGGCAGCGTCCGGACCATCAGGATCACGGAGAAGACATGGACGAGCGTTCAGCACTGGAAGACCTGAGTGCCCTTGCCGCGACCGGGCATACGACGGCGCATGCCGAGCTTGCGCGCAAATGGTTGGCCCATTTCGGGGCCGACCGCGTGCAGGACCTCGACCTCGGCATGCTCGAGGCGATTGCCTGCTATGTCCGCGACGGCATAGCGCCGCCGCACGGATAGCGCGCGCTTGCGGGCGGCCGGGCCACGGCGCGCCTTGCCGATGCTGCGTCGTGGTGCGTACCGCTGACGATGCGGCGAACTCGCGCCGTGGCCCGGCCGGCCGTGGCGTCGCCGGTGGCAGCTTGCCCGACGGCCGGCCGCACACGTCCGTCAGAGCGGCCGGGCCTCGCTTCGCAACGCCGCAAGGCGCGCGTTCGCCGCGCGCCAATTGATGACCAAACCGCAAGACCTAGTGCGTAGATATCGTTTGCCGCAGCGTTAATGACTGTCGACAATCGTGGCTCGAATTCCCCGCGGCGTGCGCCACGCGCGCCGCGGCGCGCGGCCCCGGCGGCTATCCCGGCCGTCGCCGCCATCCAGCTCACGACGACATGTACGCGTTCACGCCTTCCTTCCAGAATCCCGCCGGTTCGCCGATCCGCGAGCTGTTCAAATACCTGTCCGAGCCGGGGATGATCTCGTTCGCGGGCGGCTACCCGGCCAGCGAGCTGTTCGACGTCGACGGCCTGAACGCGGCCGCCGAGCGTGCATACGCGCAGCCGGTCCGCTGCCTGCAATACGGCCCGACCGACGGCCTCGCCGAACTGAAGCAGCAGCTGATCGCATTGATGGCGCGCCGCAACGTGACCTGCACGCCGGCCGAGCTGCTCGTCACGACCGGCTCGCAGCAGGGCCTCGACCTGCTGCTGCGCGTGATGGTCGCGCCCGGCGACGTCGTGCTGACCGAACAGCCGGCATACCCGGCGACGCTCGCGGCGCTGCGTCTGCAGCAGGCGCACGTCGTGACGATTCCCGTCGACGGCCATGGCCTCGACGTCGAACGCCTCGCGTCGCAGCTCGAAGCCGGCGCGATTGCGCGGCCGAAGCTGTTGTACACCGTCCCGACCTTCGCGAACCCGACCGGCGCGACGCTCAGCCGCGAGCGGCGCATGAAGCTGCTGCGTCTCGCGGTGCAATACCGTTTCCTGATCGTCGAGGACGATCCGTACGGCGATCTGCGCTTCGCGGGCGAAGCGGTGCCGTCCATGCTGGCGCTCGCGAGCGAAGTCGACGGCGCACGCGACTGGATCGTGCACTTCGCGAGCCTGTCGAAGATCGTCGCGCCGGGGCTGCGCGTCGGCTGGACCATCGCGCCGGCCGAGATCGCGCGGCGTTGCGTGATCGCGAAGCAGACGGTCGACCTGTGCAGCACGCCGTGGACGCAGGCGACCGCCGCCGAGTATCTGGCCGACGGTGCGCTCGAACGCCATCTGCCGCGCATCACGGCCGCCTACCGGCGCAAATGCGACGCGCTGTGCGACGCACTGCGCGACGGTTTCGGCGCGGCGATCGCCTTCCATCGTCCCGAAGGCGGGATGTTCGTGTGGGCGCGGCTCGGCGACGTGTCGTCCGACGCGCTGCTGCAACGCGCGATCGCGAACCAGGTCGTGTTCGTGCCGGGCAAGGCGTTCTTCGCGGACCACGTCGACGCCGCATCGCTGCGCCTGTCGTTCGCCGCGCCGGACGTCGACGCGATCCGGGAAGGCGTCGCGCGCCTCGTGCGCGCGTATCGCGCGGCGCTCGCCGCGTGAGGAGACCGCGATGAGCATCGTCACCGACGGCGTCGGATCGACCGGCGCCGCGCCGGTCGTCGCCGCTATCGGGCCGGCCGCGCATCGGTCGTCGCAGATCGGCGCAGGGCCGCAGTACGTCGCGGACGTGCTCGGCCGCTTCGCCGCGGCGCCGGGCGACACGACCGCGGCGACCGTGGTGCGCGGCTACAACTGAGCCGCCCGGCGCACCGCGGCTCACGCGGGAAGCGCGCCGGCGGATCGGTTAAGCTGGCGCGATCGAATTCCTCAACCGCGCCGCGCCATCATGTCCGTTCCAGCTGCCGACTCGCTCGCGCACGTCTACGACCGTCTGTGGTCCTGCCTCGAATCCGGCGTCGGGCCGCAGCGCTCGCCGTTCACGATGGTGCAGGCCGCGACGCTCGGCGTCGACGGTGCACCGAAGGTGCGCACCATCGTGCTGCGACAGGCGAGCCGTGCGGAGCAGCGGCTGTCGTTCCATACCGATGCGCGTTCGGACAAGGTCGCGGAGCCGCGCCGCGATCCGCGCATCGCGATCGTCGCGGCCGATCTCGATGCGCTCGTGCAGATCCGTGTCGAAGGCCGCGCGTCGATCTGCGACGACGACGCGCGGCGTCGCGCGATCTGGGCGTCGAGTCGTCCGCATACGTTGCTGTTGTATCGCGCGCCGTTGCGACCCGGCACGCCGATCGACGCGCCCGGGCACGCGCATGTCGCGCCGGCTCCCGACACGGCATCCGCCGCCGACGGCTACGCGAACTTCTGCGTGCTCGACGTCGCCGTGACGCGCATCGACTGGCTCGACCTCGCGCGCAGCGGCCATCGCCGTGCGCTGTTCGAGCTGCACGACGACGGCTACGACGGGCGCTGGGTCGCACCTTGACCGCACCTTGACCGCGCCGCGCGGCGCACGGCTACAAACGCATACGTACCGGACAAACTCGCGATACATCGGACCTTTCAAATGGGCGACGCCGCACGACCGCGTGCGCCCGCTCGACAGACGGCGCGCCGGCGCGCGCGGCATGTTCACTTTCCACTTCAAGAAAGGAGATGCCGAACGATGTCTTCCACACCTTTTTCCCCGCTGCGTCGCCATCTGCTGGCGTCCTCCATGGCAGCCGGCGTATCGGCGATGCTGCCCACCGCGCTGCACGCGGCCACGGGCAACACCGGCATACGGCCGTTTACCGCTCGCATTCCCGAGCGGGCGCTGACCGACCTGCGCCGCCGCATCGCGGCGACGCGCTGGCCCGGCCGCGAGACGGTCGCCGACGAATCGCAGGGCGTGCGGCTCGCGCGCATGCAGGCGCTGCTGCAGTACTGGGGCAGCGACTACGACTGGCGCAAGGGCGAAGCGCGGCTGAACGGCTTCCCGATGTTCATCACCGAGATCGACGGGCTCGACATCCACTTCATCCACGTGCGGTCGCGGCACGCGAACGCGCTGCCGATGATCATGACGCACGGCTGGCCGGGCTCGGTGTTCGAGCTGGTGAAGGCGATCGGCCCGCTGACCGACCCGACCGCGCACGGCGCGAGCGCCGACGATGCATTTCACGTCGTCGTGCCGTCGCTGCCGGGCTTCGGCTTCTCGGGCCATCCGGCGAAGCCCGGCTGGGGCTCCGACCACATCGCGCGCGCCTGGGGCGAACTGATGGCGCGCCTCGGCTACACGCGCTTCGTGTCGCAGGGCGGCGACTGCGGCTCGGTGATCTCGCACCGGATGGCGATGCAGCGCGTGCAGGGGCTCGTCGGGATTCACGTGAACATGCCGGCGACGGTTCCGCCCGACATCGCGGCGCTGCTGCAGACCGACGCGCCGGCGCCGGCGTCGCTGTCGGCGAAGGAGCGGGCCGCCTACGAGCAGCTCGCGACGTTCTATCGCGACAACACCGGCTATTCGGCGATGATGGTCACGCGTCCGCAGACGGTCGGCTATGCGCTCGCCGATTCGCCGTCGGGGCAGGCCGCGTGGATGTACGACAAGATCTCGCAGTGGACCTACAGCGGCGGCGTGCCCGAACGGTCGATCCCGCGCGACGAGATTCTCGACGACATTTCGCTGTACTGGCTGACCAACTCGGCGACGTCCTCCGCGCAGATCTACTGGGAGGATCACTCGAACAACTTCAATGCGGTGGACCTCTCGCTGCCGGCCGCGATCACCGTGTTCCCCGGCGAGATCTATCAGGCGCCGCGCAGCTGGGCCGAGCGCGCGTATCACGACCTGATCTACTTCAACGAAGTCGACAAGGGCGGCCACTTCGCGGCATGGGAGGAGCCGGAGCTGTTCGCCCGCGAGGTGCGCGCCGGATTCCGGCCGTTGCGGCGCGCTTGAGCGCGGCGGCTGCCGGCCTCGACGGCGGCGGGCCGCCCGTGCGGCCCGCATCGTGCCGCGGCGCCCGCAATTTTGAATCGCCTTGTGTCATCCGCAATTGCAGATACGTTGGGATACAAACCGTCGCGGCCGCTCGGATATAACGTCGGTCAAGCGTTCGGCCCGACCGCGGCCCGCTGCCAACACCGTTCCGAATGCCCGCCCGCGCGGGCTCTTTTCTTAGCGATCGACCCTGGAGAACGAGTCATGTCTGAAACCGTCAATACCCGTCGCCGCCTGCTGCTCGGTACGACCCTCGCCAGCCTGACCCTCGCGGATCTCGGCTTCGGCTCGCCGGCGCAGGCGCAACCCGCGCCCGATGCATCGGCGGCGAGCGGTGCGGCCGCCACCGCGTCGCTCGGCACGATCCACCAGATCGACGCCGGCCTGCTGAACGTCGGGTATGCGGATCTCGGCCCGAAGAACGGCCCCGTCGTGTTCCTGCTGCACGGCTGGCCGTACGACATCTACAGTTATGCGGACGTCGCGCCGCGGCTGACGGCGGCCGGCTATCGCGTGATCGTTCCGTATCTGCGCGGCTACGGATCGACGACGTTCCGCTCGGCCGACACGATGCGCAACGGCCAGCAGGCAGTGACGGCCGTCGACGTCGTCGCGCTGATGGACGCGTTGAAGATCGACCGCGCGGTGTTCGGCGGCTACGACTGGGGTGCGCGCACGGCCGACGTCATCGCGGCGCTGTGGCCGCAGCGCGTGAAGGCGCTGGTGTCGGTGAGCGGCTATCTGATCGGCAGCCAGGCCGCGAACGAGAAGCCGTTGCCGCCGCAGGCCGAGCTGCAGTGGTGGTATCAGTTCTACTTCGCGACCGAGCGCGGCGCGCTCGGCTACGCGCAGAACCGCGACGCGTTCAACAAGCTGATCTGGCAGCTCGCGTCGCCGCAGTGGAAGTTCTCCGACGAGACGTTCGCGCGCAGCGCGGCCGCGTTCGACAACCCCGACCACGTCGCCGTCGTGATCCACAACTATCGCTGGCGGCTCGGGCTCGCGCAGGGCGAGGCGCAATACGACGACATCGAGCGACGCCTCGCGGCCGGCCCGACGATCGCGGTGCCGACCATCACGATGGAGGGCGACGCGAACGGCGCGCCGCATCCGCAACCGGCCGCGTATGCGAAGAAGTTCATCGGCAAGTACCAGCACCGGACGATCACCGGCGGCATCGGCCACAACCTGCCGCAGGAAGCGCCGCAGGCGTTCGCCGAGGCGATCCTGCACGTGGAGCATCTGTGATGCGCGCGCGTGCGGCGGTGCGCAGTGCGGCCCGTTGCGTGCTGGCGGCGGGCGTGCTGCTGGCCATCGCCAGCGGCCCGTTCGCGTTCGCCGAGCGGCCGAAGCCGGCCGCGTCGCCGCTCTACGGCGTGACGATTCCGCCCGGCTACCGCAAGTGGGAGATGGTCGCGCCGGCCGAGGAAGCGGCGCCGCTCGACGAACTGCGCGTGGTGCTCGGCAACCCCGTCGCGATGCGCGCGCTCGAGCGTTCGACGCTGCCGTTCCCGGACGGCACGATCCTCGTGAAGCTCGCGTACAAGCGCAAGCAGTCAGACGAGTTCGCGCCGGCCACGGTGCCCGGCCAGGCGACGACCGTGCAGGTGATGGTGAAGGATTCGCGGCGCTATGCGGCGACCGGCGGCTGGGGTTTCGGGCGCTTCATCGACGGCGTGCCGGCCGATCTCGGGCAGCACCAGACGTGCTTCGCGTGTCATCAGGCGCGCGTGAAGAACCACGACTACGTGTTCACGCGGCTCGCGCCTTGACGCGACCCGTCGCGTCCGGTGGGCGCAGTTCGACGAAGGCGTGCCGCGCGCGGCACGCCTTTTTTCATCGTGGCGCGCGATGCGTCGTCCGACCGTTTTGTATCGCACTGTATCGGGCGCCGTCGTGGAAACGTCTGCTTGCACGGCACGGGGGTTTCGGAAACATGCCGGATACGTGAGCGGGTTCTACTGTCGACATGCAGCAAGCGTTCGGTGGCACGCGCAGGATCGCCGCCCCCATGATCGACCGACCCACCTTGTTCAAGGAGAACACCATGAAAGCCGCCCGAATCCTCGCCGTCGCCGTCCTCGCCGCCATCCCCGCGTTGTCGTTCGCCGCTACCGGCCACGGCCTCACGCGCGCCGACGTGCGCGCCGAGCTGATCCGCCTCGAGCACGCCGGATACAACCCGGCAGGCAGCGAAGCGAATTACCCGGACGACATCGAAGCCGCGCAGCGCGTGCTGGCCGCGCAGCAGGTCGCACGCTCCGACCAGAACGGCCCGTCGAAGTCGCAGGACGACCAGACCGCCGCGCTCGCGCCGGCCGCCCGCTACGAAGTAGCCGACACGCACGCGGCACGCGCTGCGCGCTACCCGCGCCCGGCCACCGACGATCTGTACGCGCATTCGTGATGCGCGGCCGCGCCTGCGTCACGCCGGCGCGGCATCACCGCACTTCATCCAGTCGACGACACGAAGCAAAGGAGCATGACGATGTTGGGTTTGACGAAACGGCTGCTGCTGTCCGCGGCGGTGCTGGCAGGACTGTCCGGCGCGGTCGCGGCGCACGCCGCACCGAAGCAGGACTTGAAAGGGACCAACGTCGTGCTCGTGCACGGCGCGTTCGCCGACGGCTCGAGCTGGAGCCGCGTGATTCCGCTGCTCGAAGCGCGCGGCCTGCATGTGGTCGCGGTGCAGAATCCGCTGAGTTCGCTCGCCGACGACACGGCCGCGACCCGGCGCGCCATCGACGCGCAGACCGGACCGGTCGTGCTGGTCGGCCATTCGTGGGCCGGCGTCGTGATCAGCGAGGCGGGCAACGACGCCAAGGTGAAGTCGCTCGTCTACGTCGCCGCGTTCGCGCCGGACGACGGCCAGTCGATCGCTGACGTCACGCAGGGGCTGCCCGCGCCCGCGTGGGCCGGCGAGCTGCGCAAGGACGCGGCCGGCTTCACGACGCTGTCGGACCGCGCGATCGCGCAGGACTTCGCGCCGGACCTGTCGCCCGCGCAGCAGCGCGTGGTCGCGGCGACGCAGGGGCCGTGGTACGGAGGCTGCCTTTCGGAGAAGGTGACGCAGGCCGCGTGGCATGCGAAGCCGTCGTCGTTCGTCGTCACGACACAGGACCGGATGATCGATCCGAAGCTGCAGGACGCGATGGCGAAGCGGAGCGGCGCGACGGTCACGCACGTGCGCGCGAGCCACGTCGCGATGCTGAGCCAGCCGAAGGCGGTGGCCGATGCGATCATCGCGGCTGCCGAGCGCGCGCAGCACGATGCACGATGAATGACGCGGCGCCGCGCGTGCCGCCGCGCGATCGTGCGGCCGCTCAGCGCCCGGCCAGCATCTTCCCGCCGACCCCCATCAGCAGCAGCCCGGCCGTCGTATCGAGCACGGCCTTGCGCGCGACCAGCAGGCGGCGCACCGCCGGGTGCGACGCGAGCAGCGCCATCGCGCCGTACCACGTGCCGGAGATCGCGATCGACAGCGCGACGACCGCGCCGTCGAACCATGCCGGCGCCTGGGCCGGGACCATCAACGCGAAGATGCTGCCGTAGAACGCGACGGCCTTCGGGTTCGTCATGCTGACCACATAGCCTTTTCTCGCGGCCTGCCAGCCGCCCGCCGTTGCGGGCGCGGCGGGCGCTGCCGGCTGGCCGGCGGCCAGCAACATTTTCAGACCGAGCCAGATCAGATAGAGGGCGCCCGCGAGCCGCAGCGCCGTGTGCACCCATGCAACGTGGGTCACGAGCAGGCTCAGGCCGCCGATCGCGATCGCGGCCCAGCTGCCGGACGCGGCGGCGAGGCCCAGCGCGGTCATCACGCCGGCGCGGCGCCGGGCGAGCGCGGTCGACGTGACGATGACGAAGTTCGGTCCCGGGCTGGCGACACTCAGCAGCAGGACGCCGGCGAGCGGCAGCAGGGCGGTGGCGGCGGTCGACATGGGATGGGCGGCGAATCGGAGCGGGCTTTCATCTTACAGAATGCCGCCCGACTATCTGCGAGATTGTTGACGAAGTTGGAAAGGTCCAATCCAGAAACAGCAATAGGTGTCGCGTATATGACCGATTATTCTCCGGGTCGCAGTTCCGGCCACGCGCGCAAATGCTGTCGGAGTGCTTACAAAATTAATTTGCTCAGGGAGGCCTTTCATGAGACGTATCGTCGTTCCCGCCGGTATCGGCGCGATTTTCGCTATTGCAGCACCTTCCGCGTTCGCGCAGAGTTCGGTCACGTTGTACGGCCTCGTCGATACGGCCATTCGTTATCAGACGAATGCCGCACCCGACGGCAAGGACCTGATCGGCATGACGGTCGGCCCGGAAACGCACAGCCGCTGGGGCTTGCGCGGCAGTGAGGATCTCGGCGGCGGGCTGGCCGCGATCTTCCGTCTCGAGAACGGCTTCGAACTCGGCGACGGCAAGCTGCACGTCGCGAACACGCTGTTCAGCCGGCAGGCGTACGTCGGGCTGTCGAGCGACCGCTACGGCGCGCTGACGTTCGGTAACCAGTACGCGCCGGTGTACGACACGATGGGCGACATCTTCGACCCGATGACCGTCGGCGATTACTGGCAGGACAGCTGGGCCTACAACGGGATCGGCAACTTCCTGACGGTGCAGAACTCGGTCAAGTACAAGTTCGCGTACCGCGGCTTCAGCGTCGACGCGATCTACGGCTTCGGCAATCATGCCGGCGCGATGGGCCTCGACAGCACCTACGGCGTCGAACTGACCTATGCGCAAGGGCCTGCATCGGTCAACGCAGGCTATCAGCAGACTTCGGTGTCGTCGCTGAACGGCAGCGCGGTCAACGGCGCGAAGGTGAGCTTCCTGCACCTGAGCGGCGCGTACCAGATCACGCCGACCGTGCGCCTGCTCGCGGGCTGGCTGCATGGCCAGGACAAGACCGGCACGACCGACTTCAACATGCAGCAGTCGGGCGCACCGACGCTCAACGGCAGCAGCCCGAACCGGATCGACGACACGTTCTACGTCGGCGCGAACTGGCAGGCCACCGCGCCGCTGCTGATCACGGTCGCCGGCTACTACGGCCACGCGCGCAACGCGGAGCGGCTCGACGGCACGCTCGGCTCCGGCATCAACTACTCGGCGACCGTGCTGGCCGAGTACTCGCTGTCGAAGCACACCGAGGTGTACGGTACGGTCGACTTCGCGCGCGGCAACGGCGCGTTCGCGGCCGATTACCCGGGCGCGACGAACCGGCTGACGGGCAAGGTCGACCAGATCGGCCGGACCAACAACGTCGGCGCCGCGATCGGCCTGCGTCAGATGTTCTGACGACGGCGTGCACGACGCATGAAACGAAACGCGGCGCCCGAGGGCGCCGCGTTTTGCTTTGGGCGTGGGCGCGGCCGGCGCGGCCGCGATCGCGCCGACCGCGACGATCGGACGGACGACGGTTGCCACGGCTGCCCGCACCGTCACGCCTTACGACGCGACGCGAATCACCACCTTGCCGAAGTGCTGCCCGGACTGCAGGTACGCGTACGCGTGCGGCGCTTCGTCGAAGCCGAACACGCGATCGACCACCGGCTTGATCCGTTGCGCGTCGACCACGCGCACGACGTCGTCGAGCATCGCGCGGCTGCCGACCATCAGGCCGTGCAGCCGCCGGAAGCCGCCGATCAGCGACAGCAGCCCGAGCTCCGGACCGCCGAAGCTGCTGAGGCCGCCGATCACCGACACGGTGCCGCCGATCTTCGTCGCGGCCACCGAGCGCGGCAGCGTATCGCGGCCGCCGACTTCGACGACCAGATCCGCACCGTCGCCGCCGGTGAGCCGCAGGACTTCGTGCTGCCAGTCGGGTATCGCCCGGTAGTTGATGGTTGCGTCCGCACCGAGTGCGCGGGCGCGTTCGAGCTTCGCGTCGCTCGACGACGTGACGATCGTGCGCAGCCCGGCCGCGTGCGCGAGCTGCAGCGCGACGATCGACACCCCGCCGGTGCCGAGCAGCACGACGGTCGCGCCCGGCCGCAGCGCGCCGTCGACGAACAGTGCGTTCCACGCGGTGATGCCCGCACACGACAGCGTCGCCGCTTCGTCGTAGTCCAGATGTGGCGGAATCGCGACGAGCGCGGCTTCGTCGGACACGAACCGTTCCGCGAGCACGCCGTCGAATTGCGCGCCCGGCGAACCCGATACCTTGTGCGGCGTCGGCGGCCCGTCGATCCAGCGCGGAAAGTAGCTGTTGATCACGCGGTCGCCCGGCTTGAAGCGGGTGACGTCGCGGCCCGTTTCGACGACTTCGCCGGCGCCGTCGGCGACGGGGATCAGCGCGTCGGTGCCGATGCCGAGATAGTCGCCGCGCGCGAACATCAGGTCGCGATAGTTCAATGAGGCCGAGTGGATCTTCACGACGACGTTGGTCGGCCCGACGGCGCGCGCGGTCGCGTCGATGCGGCGTAGCCCGGCAATGCCGTCGCCCGGTTTGACTTGCCATGCGTGCATGTCGACTCCTTTTTCGAGATAGTCGGGACTATCATAGTGTCGCGCACGGGGACGCATTGGCGAGAATTCGGCCGACGATTGGTGCCGGCGCGGACACAACCCGTCATCGCATCGGAGCGGAGCCCCATGGACGAACGACTGAGAGGCGTCGCGGAATTTGTCGACGTGGTGGAATCGGGCAGTTTCGCGGCGGCGGCGCTGCGCGCCGGCAAGACGCGCTCGGCCGTCGCGAAGGTCGTCGCGCGGCTCGAACAGCGTCTCGGCGCGCGCCTGCTGCGACGCACGACACGCCAGCTCGGGCTCACCGACGAAGGGCTCATCTATTACGAGCAGTGTCGCCGGCTGCTGGCGGAGCTGGGCGAAACGGAGGCCGCGCTCGACGCGGGCCGCCGCGAGCCGGCCGGGCGCGTGCGCATTAGCGTGCCCGTGCTGTTCGGCCGACAGTGCGTGGCGCCCGTGGTGCGGCGTCTGGTCGAGCGGTATCCGAAGCTCGAAGTCGATCTGTCGTTCAGCGATCGCATCGCCGATCTCGTCAACGACGGTTTCGACGTGGCGGTGCGCATCGGCGAGCTGGCCGATACGAGCGCGCTCGTCGGCCGGAAGCTCGGCGTGCAGCGGATGGGCATCTGCGCAGCGCCGGCGTATCTGTCGCGGCACGGCAGGCCGTCGGGGCTCGACGAACTCGCGTCGCACGTCGGCATCGCGTATTCGCGCGGCGGGCAGCCGTCGCCGTGGCGCGTCATCGGCGCCGACGGCACGGTGCGGGAGCATCGCCCGGCCTGCCGCCTGCGGCTGGACGACCTGCTGGCGATCGCCGACGCGGCCGCCGCCGGCGCGGGCCTCGCCTGGCTGCCGTGCTGGCTGATGGCGCCGTACGTGCGCGACGGGCGCCTCGCGCTCGTGATGGACAGCGACAGCGTGTCGGGCGCGGAGGTGTTCGCGGTGCGGCCGGCGTCGCGCCACGTACCGTCGAAGGTGCGTGTCGTCGTCGATGCGCTCGTCGACGAGATTCCGCAGATGCTCGCGTCCGACGACGCCGACGGAGAACGCGCGCCGCGACGCGCGAGCCGCACGCGGTAGCCACGGCGCACGTACGCCAGCACGACGCACGGGCGCGAGCATTCGGCTATCGGCGAAAGCGCGTCGGCGTACGCGGATGGCCGGGCATGGCGGTTGCGGCAACCGGCTCGTATCCGGCGATGCCCGACCTCGTTAAGCGCAAGAGCAGTGACCCGTCACCGCGTCACAGCGCTTCCACCAGCAACCGGTTGCTGTTCCCGCAATACTCATGACACGCGGCGCGCGCGGCGATCGACGCGCCGTGCACGAACTTCGGCGCATCCGCGCGCCGTGACATCGACACCACGATCGACGGGGGCAACGGCTGCAGCGGCAGCTCGACCACCTCACCGCGCTCGATCAGCGCATCGACGAACAGCACCGGAATCGCCGCGACGCCGAACCCGTCGCGCACCAGCTGCACGATGACCGAGATCGACGGCGAGCCGGTGATGCGCGTCTCCGACAGCGGCACGCCGTGCGCGTGCGCGAGCGTGCGCACGATGTCCTCGAGGGCGCGATGCGGCGCGGTCCCGCGCCCGTAGGTCAGGATCGGCTGACGCAGCACCTGCCGCGCGAGGCCCGTGCGCGTGTTCGGCAGCAGCCCCGCGCGGGCGATCCAGCGCACCGGATAGTTCGCGAGCGCGTCGCACACCACCGACGGCTCGTCGCTGCCTTCCACCCGAATGATCAGATCGAGCTCGCCGGCCATCAGCCGGCGCTGCAGCACGACGCTGACGTCGACGGTCAGGTCGACCTCCAGTTGCGGATAGTCGGCGGCGAGCCGGCGCAGGTAGTGCGGCAGCCAGCTGTGCACGACCGTCTCGATCACGCCGAGCCGCAGCTTGCCGCGCAACGCGCTGTCGCCGGCCGCGGCCGCCTGCAGCTCCTGCGTCGCGGCGACGACGGCCTTCGCGTAGCCGAGCAGGTATTCGCCGTGCGCGGTGAGGCGGAATTCGCGGCTGTCGCGGTCGACGAGCACCGTCTGCAACTCGTCCTCGAGCGCCTTCACGCGCTGCGAGATCGCGGCCGGCGTCGCATGCAGCTCAGCCGCCGTGGTGCGGAAGCTGCGCAGCTTCGCGAGCGTGACGAAGGTTTCGAGAAAGCGCGTGTTCATGGGCGATCGGTGGACGTGGGACGCGCAGCTTGCCGGTGAAGAAAACTGAACGGGATCGGGGAAGACCCCGATACGCGTTAAGGAATTCTATACACCGGCAGCAAAAAAACTCGTTGGCCGGCCAATTTTTTCTTTCCTATTCTTCGCCGTATCCGCTGACGCAAGCGCGTCATCCCGACCACCGACCGATCCTCAGAGCACCTACATGACCCCTTCAGAATTCCGCCGGTCCGTACGCAGCGGCGCGTTCCGCGGCCCGACGGCCGGCCAGTGCGGGCCGTTCGCGCAGGCGAACCTCGCCATCCTGCCGAACGCGCATGCGCACGATTTCCTGCGCTTCTGTCATGCGAATCCGAAGGCGTGTCCGCTGCTGGGTGTCGGCGAGCCGGGCGCGTTCCGGGTCGACGTGCTCGGCGCGGATCTCGACGTGCGCACCGACGTGCCGAGCTACAACGTGTACCGCGACGGCCGGCTGACCGAGCGCGTCGATTCGCTCGAAGCGCTGTGGCGCGACGATTTCGTCGTGTTCGCGATCGGCTGCTCGTTCTCGTTCGAGGACATGCTCGCACGCGAAGGGATCGCGCTGCGCCATATCGAAGAAGGCCGCAACGTGCCGATGTACCGCACGTCGATTCCGAACCGCCGGGCGGGCATCTTCGGCGGCCAGCTGGTCGTGTCGATGCGCCCGCTGCGCGGCGCCGACGCGATTCGCGCGGTGCAGATCACGAGCCGCTTTCCCGGCGTGCACGGCGCGCCCATCCATATCGGCCATCCGCAGGCGTTGGGCATCGCCGATCTCGGCGCGCCCGATTTCGGCGACGCGGTGACGGTGCGCGACGACGAACTGCCGGTGTTCTGGGCGTGCGGGGTGACGCCGCAAACCGCGCTGATGGAAGCGAAGCTGCCGCTCGCGATCGCGCATACGCCCGGCTACATGCTGATCACCGACATGACGAACGCGTCGCTCGCGGTGTTCTGAGCCGGCGTCCGCCGGCGCGACTTACCCGACGCGCATCGACCGAACCGCACACTTCGACAGGAGCTTCACCATGGAAAGCAAGACGCTCGCGGCGCCCGCCGCCGATCCGACGGGCCCCGCACGCAACGACAACGGCCTGTTCGGATGGTATGCGCACGCGCAGCCGCGCGAGCGCCGCGCGTTCTGGAGCTGCAAGGTCGGCTACATGCTCGACGGGATGGACACGCAGATGCTGTCGTTCGTGATCCCGACGCTCGTCGCGACGTGGGGCATTTCGCTCGCGGACGCCGGCTTCATCGGCACGATGACGCTGCTCGCATCGGCGCTCGGCGGCTGGCTCGCGGGCATCCTGTCGGACCGGATCGGCCGCGTGCGCACGCTGCAGCTGACCGTGCTGTGGTTCGCGGTGTTCACCGCACTGTGCGGGCTCGCGCAGAACTACTCGCAGCTGCTCGCGGCGCGCGCGCTGATGGGCTTCGGCTTCGGCGGCGAATGGACGGCCGGCGCGGTGCTGATCGGCGAAGTGATCCGCGCGCGCGACCGCGGCAAGGCGGTCGGGCTCGTGCAGTCGGGCTGGGCGATCGGCTGGGGCCTGGCGGCGCTGCTGTATGCGCTGCTGTTCTCGGTGCTGCCGGCCGAGCAGGCATGGCGCGCGCTGTTCCTCGTCGGCCTCGCGCCCGCGCTGCTGGTGGTCGTGATCCGTCGCTACGTGAAGGAGCCGGACGTCTACGAAAAGGAGAAGGCCGCGCAGCGCGCGACCGACGCGCCGCGCCTCACCGAAATCTTCGCGCCGAAGCTGCTGTCGACCACACTGCGCGCGGCGCTGCTGACCACCGGCGCGCAGGGTGGCTATTACGCGATCACGACGTGGCTGCCGACGTTCCTGAAGACCGAGCGGCACCTGACCGTGATGGGCACGGGCGGCTATCTCGCGACGATCATCGTCGGCTCGTGGATCGGCTATCTGACGAGCGCCTACCTGACCGACCGTCTCGGCCGCAAGCCGAACTTCATCCTGTTCGCGCTCGGCTCGATGGTGATCGCATTCGCCTACACGTCGCCGGCGCTGCATCTGACGAACACGTCGATGCTGTGGCTCGGCTTTCCGCTCGGCTTCTTCGCGTCGGGCATCTTCTCCGGGATGGGTGCGTTCCTCACCGAGCTGTTCCCGACCCGCGTGCGCGGCTCGGGGCAGGGCTTCTGCTACAACGTCGGCCGCGCAGTCGGCGCGCTGTTTCCGTTCCTGATCGGCGCGCTGTCGAAGCACTACGGGCTCGGCGCGAGCATCGGCATCTTCGCGGTCGCCGCATACGGCGTGTTGATCGTCGCCGCGCTGACGCTGCCCGAAACGCGCGGCCGCGAACTCGACGCCGCGTAAGCGCACCGCGCCCGCCGCTTCACCTTCCCACGTTCATCGAAGCCCACCCGCGGCGCGCGACGCGCGCCGTGCGGCGGCGCTCGTCCTCCGCTTCAACGACGCATCGACTTCAACGCCATGACCGACCGACACACTTCCCCCGTTTCCTCCGACGCCGCGCGCTGGCAATTCTGGATCGACCGCGGCGGCACGTTCACCGACATCGTCGCGCGCCGCCCGGACGGCACGCTCGTCACGCACAAGCTGCTGTCGGAAAACCCCGAGCAGTATCGCGACGCAGCGGTGGCCGGCATCCGCCATCTGCTCGGCCTCGCCGACGGCGAGCCGATCACGCCCGAGCGCGTCGAGATGGTGAAGATGGGCACCACGGTCGCGACCAACGCGCTGCTCGAGCGCAACGGCGAGCGCACCGCGCTCGCTACGACGCGCGGCTTTCGCGACGTGCTGCGCATCGCGTATCAGAACCGGCCGCGGCTGTTCGATCTCGACATCGTGCTGCCCGACGCGCTGTACGAGACGGTCGTCGAGATCGACGAGCGGATCGGCGCGCACGGCGACGTCGTCGTGCCGCTCGACCTGCACGGCGCCGAAGCCGCGCTGCGCAGCGTGTTGGATACCGGCGTGCGTGCGCTGGCGATCGTGCTGATCCACGGCTACCGGCACACCGCGCACGAGCGCGCGCTCGCGGTGCTGGCGCGCCGGATCGGCTTCACGCAGGTGTCGGTGTCGCACGAGGTGTCGCCGCTGATGAAGATGGTGCCGCGCGGCGACACGACCGTGGTCGACGCATACCTGTCGCCGATCCTGCGCCGCTACGTCGAGCAGGTCGCGCACGAGATGCCCGGCGTGAACCTGCAGTTCATGCAGAGCAGCGGCGGCCTCACGCGCGCCGACGCGTTCCAGGGCAAGGACGCGATCCTGTCGGGGCCGGCCGGGGGCATCGTCGGGATGGCGCGCGCCGCGCGCGCGGCCGGCTTCGAGCGCATGATCGGCTTCGACATGGGCGGCACGTCGACCGACGTATCGCACTACCACGGCGAGTTCGAGCGCGTGTTCGACACGCAGGTGGCCGGCGTGCGGATGCGCGCGCCGATGATGAGCATCCACACGGTCGCGGCCGGCGGCGGCTCGGTGCTCGGCTTCGACGGCGCGCGGCTGCGCGTCGGGCCGGAGTCGGCCGGCGCGAACCCCGGGCCGGCCGCATACCGGCGCGGCGGCCCGCTGACGGTGACCGACTGCAACGTGATGCTCGGCAAGATCCAGCCCGAGCACTTCCCGCGCGTGTTCGGCCCGAACGCGGACCAGCCGCTCGATCGCGACGGCGTCGTCGCGAAGTTCGCCGCGCTCGCCGACGAAATCCACGCGGCGACTGGCCGGCGCGAGACGCCCGAGGCGCTCGCCGAAGGCTTCCTGGAGATCGCGATCGGCAGCATGGCGAACGCGATCAAGAAGATTTCCGTGCAGCGCGGCCACGACGTGTCGCGCTACGTGCTGACGACCTTCGGCGGCGCGGGCGGCCAGCACGCGTGCGGCGTGGCCGACGCGCTCGGGATGACGCAGGTGTTCGCGCACCCGCTCGCGGGCGTGCTGTCCGCCTACGGGATGGGGCTCGCCGACCAGACCGCGATGCGCGAGGCCGCGATCGAAGCCGTGTTGTCCGACGCGTCGCTGCCGGGGCTGAACGCGGCGCTCGACCGCCTCGCCGACGACGCGATCGGCGCGCTGCTCGAGCAGGGCGTGGCGCCCGAGCGCATCGCCACCGAGCGGCGCGTGCACCTGCGCTACCAGGGCACCGATTCGGCGCTCGACGTGCCGGCCGGCAGCGTCGCCGCGATGCAGCAGGCGTTCGAGGCCGCGTACCGGCAGCGCTATGCGTTCCTGATGCCCGGCACGCCGCTGGTGGCCGAGCTGGCGTCGGTCGAGGCGATCGGCCGCTCCGACGCGCCGGTCGACGTCGCGCCGCTCGCGCCGCGCGACGCGGCGGCGAGCGTGCCCGTGCACGACACCGTGCGGTTTTATTCGGGCGGCCGCTGGCACGATGCGGCGCTCTACGTGCGCGACGCGCTGCTGGCCGGCGACACGATCGACGGCCCGGCGATCGTCGCCGAGCGCAACGGCACGACGGTCGTGGAGCCGGGCTGGCGCGCGCAGATGACCGCGCAGGGCAACCTCGTGCTGACCCGCACGACGCCGCTGCCGGTGCGCCGCTCGCTCGGCACCGAGGCCGATCCGGTGCGGCTCGAGATCTTCAACAACCTGTTCATGTCGATCGCCGAGCAGATGGGGCTGCGGCTGCAGAACACCGCGTATTCGGTGAACATCAAGGAGCGGCTCGACTTCTCGTGCGCGATCTTCGACGGCGCCGGCAACCTGATCGCGAACGCGCCGCACATGCCCGTGCATCTGGGCTCGATGGGCGAGAGCATCCGCACGGTGATCGAGCGCAACCGCGGCCGCATGCGCGACGGCGACGTGTTCATGCTGAACGATCCGTATCACGGCGGCACGCATCTGCCCGACGTCACGGTGATCACGCCGGTGTTCGCGGACGATGCCGACACGCCGCTGTTCTACGTCGGCTCGCGCGGCCACCACGCGGACATCGGCGGCACCACGCCCGGCTCGATGCCGCCCGATTCGACCCACATCGACGAAGAAGGCGTGCTGATCGACAACTGGCAGCTCGTGTCGGCGGGCGTGCTGCGCGACGCCGAGACGCGCGCGCTGCTCGCGTCGGGCCGCTATCCGGCGCGCAACGTCGAGCAGAACATGGCCGACCTGCGCGCGCAGATCGCGGCGAACCAGAAGGGCGTCGACGAGCTGCGGCGGATGGTCGCGCAGTTCGGCCGCGACGTGGTGGTCGCGTTCATGGCGCACGTGCAGGACAACGCGGAAGAAGCGGTGCGACGCGTGATCGGCGCGCTGCAGGACGGCGCCTATCGCTATCCGCTCGACAACGGCGCGGAGATTCGCGTCGCGATCCGCGTCGACCGCGCGGCGTGCAGTGCGCGGATCGACTTCAGCGGCACGTCCGCGCAGCTCGACAACAACTTCAACGCGCCGAAGGCCGTCTGCATGGCCGCGGTGCTGTACGTGTTCCGCACGCTGGTCGGCGACGACATTCCGCTGAACGCCGGCTGCCTGAAGCCGCTCGACGTGATCGTGCCGGCGCGCTCGATGCTCAATCCCGAGTATCCGGCGGCCGTCGTGTCGGGCAACGTCGAGACGTCGTCGGCGATCACCAATGCGCTGTACGGCGCGCTCGGCTGCGTCGCGTCGAGCCAGGGGACGATGAACAACTTCACGTTCGGCAACGCGCGCTACCAGTACTACGAGACCATCGCGGGCGGCAGCGGTGCCGGCGACGGCTTCGCCGGCGTGGGCGCGGTGCAGACCCACATGACGAACTCGCGGCTGACCGATCCGGAGGTGCTCGAATGGCGCTACCCGGTGCGGCTCGAGTCGCACCGGCTGCGCGCCGATTCCGGCGGGCGCGGGCGCTGGCGCGGCGGCGACGGTGCGGTGCGGCGGATCCGCTTCCTCGAGCCGATGACCGCATCGATCCTGTCGAACAACCGGATCCATGCGCCGTTCGGCGCGGCGGGCGGCCAAGCGGGCGCGCTCGGGCGCAACACGATCGAGCGCGCCGACGGCACCGTCGAGACGCTCGCGCATATCGGCCGCGCGCAGATGGCGGCCGGCGACGTGTTCGTCGTCGAAACGCCGGGCGGCGGCGGGTACGGCTTCGTCGACGGCGAATAGGCATGACGCGCGCCGGTGCGGCCGTATGCGCGGCGTGCGATTTTCCGCGCGGGCGGGGCGCCTCGCTGTATTAGTACCGGTTCCACCGCGCGTCGCGTGGCCGCCCGCGTGCCGATATGGATGCGATTCGTCCGATGGAACGCCGCAACGGGACGGGAATTAATATGCGCCAATACGCATGCATTCTGATGCGTACGGCAATAAAAATCCGGCTTCCCGCGCTAATGCGCATTGCGTTCCGACCCCGGCCGCACACGTCACCGCCGCTTGATTGCCGCGCTCGTCCGCTGCGCCGCAAAAGCCCGCCGGACGCGGCTTCCCGGCGGCCCCCACCACGCGCTTCGACGCCCGCGCAAGTCGCGGGCGCGACGCGGCGCGCATTCATGGGAAATCGTTGTCAATCATTGCGTGATTCCTTGACACTCGCCGTCAAATGTGAGTGTCAATCCGCATCGTCATTTGATAAGATGGGTTACATCATTCGTTTGAATAATCCTGCGCGCGTCGAGCGCGAATGCCGGGTCGCATTGGTTGAAAACACGTACGGAACGAGGGCCGCTGTCCCTGTCGTCACGACTGCGCCGCCGCGCATGCGCGGTGCACCTGCAGCGACCGATGGCAGATGGCTCGCCTCCGTCTACACTATGCGTTTTTTCTGGATCGGGGCGTGTCGATGGATGACGAAAACGATTGCGCGGTGCTCGAAGCGCATCTCGGTACGCGCAGCCCATGCTGGCGCCTCGGTAGCGACAGCAATGCACTCGAACTGGCCGCGCAGCGCGGCTGTACCAATGTCGCCGTCGCGCTGACCGGCGAGCAGGCCGCGCGCATCCGCGTGCTCACCGGCGTCACGTCGCACCTCGTGCTCGAGCTCGCGTTGTTCGGCGATCCGGTGAGCCTGCACCTCGTCGGCCGCAAGGTCGACACCGCCAACTGGGCCGGCACCGCGTCCGCCTACTCGGATACCGAGTCCGTCGCGGCCGACCTCGCCCACGGGCTCGCGTTCGCCGAGCAGGTCGTGTCCGAAGTGAATTCGCTCGTCGTGATTCTCGACCGCAACGGCATGGTGCAGCGCTTCAACCGTCTGTGCGAGGAAGTGACGGGTAAGCGCGAAGTCGACGTGATCGGCCGCAGCGCGTTCGAGCTGTTCATGAGCGCCGAGCAGGGCGAGCAGTCGCGCCACAACATCACGGGCTTTTTCGCGAGCAACCGGCCGTTCGCGGTCGAGCGCTACATCAACACGGTCAACGGGCCGCGCCTGTTCCAGTTCCGCAACAAGTTCGTGCAGAGCGGCAGCGGCGTCGACGAGCAGTACCTGATCTGCTCGGGCATCGACATCACCGAGGAGCGCAACGCGCAGCAGCGGCTCACCGAGCTCGCGAATACCGACGTGCTGACCGGGCTGCCGAACCGCCATGCGATCAGCGAGCGCATCCGCATCGCGCTCGCGGCCGATCGCAGCGACGTGCGCGGCCAGGTCGGCATCCTGTTCCTGGATCTCGACAACTTCAAGCGCGTCAACGACCACTACGGGCACATCACCGGCGACCGGCTGCTGCAGGACGTGTCGGCCGTGATCGGCGGCTGCCTGCCGTCGGGCGCGACGCTGGCGCGCCTCGGCGGCGACGAATTCCTCGTGCTGTTCGAGCACGGCACGCGGCCGCTGCTCGAGGCGACCGCACAGATCATCCTCGAGCGGCTGCGCACGCCGATCCATCTGGGGCTCGTGGAGGTCTACACGAGTTGCTCGATCGGCATCGCGATGTATCCGCAGCACGGCGATTCGCTCGAGACGCTGATCCGCAGCGCGGACACCGCGATGTATGTCGCGAAGGAAGAAGGCAAGCACACGTACCGCGTGTTCTCGCTGGAGATGAACCAGAAGGTCGCGAAGTACATGTGGCTCGACACCAACCTGCGCAAGGCGCTCGAGGACGAGCAGTTCGTGCTGCATTACCAGCCGGTCGTCGACATCGCCACCGGCGACGTGCGCAGCGTCGAGGCGCTGATCCGCTGGCAGTCGCCCGATCGCGGGCTCGTCGCGCCGGTCGAGTTCATCCGCTTCGCCGAGGAGTCGGGGCTGATCGCGCCGCTCGGGCGCTGGGTGATGCGCACCGCGGCCGCGCAGGCCGCCGCATGGAAGGCGCAGGGGCTCGGCGTGCGGATCGCGGTGAACGTGTCCGCGCGGCAGTTGCAGGACATGAACGTGGTCGATCAGTTCGCGTCGATCCTCGACAGCGCCGGACTGAAGCCGAGCCTCGTCGACGTCGAGCTGACCGAGAGCAGCTTCATCGAGGACGAGAACGCGGCGCACGGGCTGATGAAGCAGTTCCGCCAGCTCGGCGCGCAGATTCACCTCGACGATTTCGGCACCGGCTATTCGTCGCTGTCGCAGTTGTCGCGGCTGCCGCTCGATTCGATCAAGCTCGATCGCAGTTTCATCACCGGCATCGATCGCAACACGCGCTCGCAGGCGCTGGTGAGCTCGGTCGTGTCGCTCGCGCGGGCGCTGAGCTTCTCGGTGGTCGCCGAGGGCGTCGAGACGCGCGCGGAGGCCGAGTTCCTGAAGCAGATCGATGTCGACCGCGCGCAGGGTTTCTACTATGCGCGGCCGATGCCGGCTCAGGCCTTCGAGGCGTGGCTCGCCGAAACGAGAAAGCTCAGGCTGATCGCCTGAGCGTGTCCGCATCGCGGGCGCGCCGCCGCGACGCGGCGGCGCGCTCCGCTTCCGTTACACCGTGCGCAGCTTCGACACGCGCCGGTTCTGCAGCATCACCAGGCGTTCCATGTAGGCGAGGTCCTTCGGCTCGATCGTGAACGCCGCGTGAACCCATTGCTCGGTGATGTCCATCAGCTCGGAACGCGTGAGCTGGAACACGCGCTCACGCGCGCGCAGCATCGCCCGGATGCCGTTCAGCTTCGGCTTGACCACGTCGATGAAGGTGCGTGTCGTGACGTACGCGTCGCCCGCGTCGAACGTCTCGTCGACGAGCCCGCGATCCTCGTACCACTCGGCCGCATGCGCCTCGCCCGACGCGATCAGCGTCTCCGCGAGGCCGCGGTCCGCCTTGCGCGCGACGAGCGAATAGCCGCCCATGCCCGGGAACAGGTTGAACGCGATCTCGGGGAAGCCGAGCTTCACGCCCTTTTGCGCGAGGATGTAGTGATGCGCGAGCGCGGCCTCGAAGCCGCCGCCGAGCGCGCTGCCTTCGATCATCGCGATCGAGATCGCGCCGGTGCCGAAGCCCGTGTAGATCTCGTACACGCCGTCGATGCACGAGCGCGCATAGGCCATCAGCTGATCGCGTCTGCCGCTGCGGATCGCGTCGACGAAGAAGCTCAGGTCGCCGCCGACGTTGAACAGCTCGGGGACGAGCGAGCCCGTCACCCAGAAGTCGAACGGCAGGCCCGAATCGCGTGCGACGCGCGCGAGGTGGATGATGTCCGTGACGAGCTGCTGGTTGAAGCACGGACGCGGCTCCGATCGCAGCATCATCCACATGACGTTGCGGCCTTCTTCGTAGAACGCGGTCAATTGCGTGAGTTCGCCTGCTTCATGGAACGGACGGCACGCCGGATGGGATTGGAGTTGCATGGTATGTCCTCGTGAGATGTGGTTCTTCGGAAAGCGCCGCGGCCGGCGTCGCGGAAAAACAGGCCCCCGGACGGCGCCGGTCGCGAGGCACCGCCATTGTTGCGCGCGCACAAATGCCGAAATGCGGGGAACAACGCACGAGTTGGGCGCTTACGCGAGCCGCGCACGCGGCGAGCGATGTGATCGCGCGAGTGGAGAGGGAGGGGTGGTGCCGCGCGCGTGCGCTTGCCGCGTGGCGGCGGCAACGGGCAGGGTGGTTTCGTGCGGGGAGAGCGAATGCCGGGCGGGTTGACGCTGGGCGGTGCGGCGAACACACTGGCTGAGCGAACCGGGCGAGCCGACCTCATCGGCTCGCGCGCGTTGCAGCCGGCGCCGATACGCCGGCCGAATTCCTGACCCGAACCCCCACGCGTTGGAGCGCTTCGACGTGGTGCGATTTCCCTTCCGCCGGTCCGGCAGCGGGCCGCGTCGCGCCTTTGCATGGGCGGCGGCGGTCGCCGCCGTCGCGCTGACCGCCGCGCGCCCCGTGCCCGCCGCCGACACGGGCGACGCGGCGCCCGTCACGCTCGTCGACGATGTCCACGTATTCGTGATCCAGCGCGACGGCTCGCTCGACGAGGACGACGATTCGACGCTGCGCGCCAACGACGCGAGCGGCATCGATGCGATTGCGCAGCGCTACGTCTGGTACGACAAGAATCTGGAGAAGGTCGAGCTGGTGGCGGCGGAGACGATCGATCGCGACGGCGTCGCGCATCCGGTCGGCGCCGACGGCATCCGCGACGTGCAGGAGCCGCGCTCGGCCGGCGCGCCGACGTTTCAGGACGGGCTGCTGCGCACGGTGGTGTTTCCCGGCGTCGAGGCCGGCTCGCGCACCCGCATCGCATTCCGCAAGTCACGCACGAAGCCGGTCAACGCGGGCTACTTCGGCTACTACGTCGAACCGTCGCGCGAGCCGGTGGAGCATCAGCGGCTGATCTTCGACGTGCCGGCCGACATGCCGCTGCATGCGGACGCGCGCGGCTACGTCGCGTTGCCGCCGGTGACCGCGAACGGCCGCACGCGCTACGCGTTCGATTACCGGCATGGGCCGTACGAGCGGATCGAGAGCGGCTCGGTCGGTTATCAAACTTACGGCGACCGGCTCGTGGTGTCGACGCTGCCGGACTACGCGGCGTTCGCCGCGCGGTATCGCAACGCGGCCGTCGATGCGGGCGCGCACGATCCGGCCGTCGTGCAACTGGCGCGCGCGCTCACCGCCGATGCCGACGGCGCGCGCGGCAAGGCGCGCATCCTGTACGACTGGGTGCAGGCGAACGTGCGTTACGTCGCGATCTTTCTCGGCGAGACGGCCGCCGCGCCGCATCGCGTGACCGACATCCTGCGCAACCGCTACGGCGACTGCAAGGACCACGTCGCGCTATTCGGCGCGTTGCTCGCGGCGGTCGGTATCCGCAGCGAGCCGGTGCTGATCAACCTCGGCGCGGTGTACACGCTGCCGTCGGTGCCCGGTTACGGCGGCGGCGCGATCAATCATGCGATCACGTGGCTGCCCGAGCTCGGCCTGTACGCCGATACGACGACGGCCGGCATCGCGTTCGGCTACCTGCCGCCGATCGTGATGGACCGGCCGGCGCTGCTGGTCGACAGCGGCGTGCTGTCGCGCACGCCGGCCACGCAGCCGCGGCGCCGCACCGCGCGGCTCGCGATCGATGCGGCGCAGGCGGGCGCCGCGCCGTTCCACGCATTCGTCGAAGACGACGGCTGGACGGCCGAGCTCGAGCGCAACCTGTTTCGCCGTGCGCCGGCCGAGCGGATCGGCCAGCTCGCGAACGAACGCCTGCGGCAAACCGGGCTGCGCGGCCGCGCGCAGATCGAGACGAGCGATCGCCGCGCGACGGACGGCCCGTTCGACGTGACGTTTGCCGGCACGCTCGATCATTTCGTGTGGCCGGACGGCACGACCGCGGTGCCGGCGTTGTCGAGCGTCACGGGCGGCATCGCGACGCAGATCGAAGGGTGGCTCGCCGAACCGATGCGCACGCAACCATGGACCTGCATCGGCGGCACGTTCGACGAGACCGGCCAGATCGCGCTGCCGGCCGGCGCGGCGCTGACGGACCTGCCGGCCGACACGATCGTGCATGGGCGCTTCGTCGACTTCACGTCGCATTACGTGTTCGACCCGGTCGCGCGCATCGTGCAGGTCACGCGCCGGATGACGGCGGCGTTCGGCACACAGGTTTGTTCACCTGAAGTGTTCGCGGCGTTGCGCGGTTCGCTGGAGCGTATCGAACGCGATACGCAGGCGCAGATCGTCGTGCGGGTCGGGCAACGGTGAGCGTCGAGTGCGGTGTGATGGGAGGCGCGGTCGAAACCAACGCCGCGGCAACCAAACCCAGCCCCGCCGCATCGACCGAGCCACTCCCCCTAAACCTCCGCCCGCGCATCGCCCTCCGCACGCACCGCACCGGGCGGCCGGCCGACCACGCGCTTGAACGCGCGGCTGAACGCGGCGAGCGATCCGTAACCGAGCCGGTACGCGACCGTCTCGATGGTGTCGCGGTCGCGCGCGATCCACTGCGCGGCGAGCCGCATCCTCAGCTCGGTCAGGTAGCGCACCGGCGTCATCCCGGTGGCGGCGAGAAACCGCTCGGCGAACACCGAGCGCGACACGCCGGCGGCGGCGGCCAGTTCCGCGACGCTCCAGTTGCGCCCCGGATCGCGATGCAATGCGACGATCGCGCGGCCGAGCTTCGGCTCGCGCAGCGCCTGCACCCATCCGGTGGCGTCGCCGCAGCCGCACTCGACCCAGCCGCGCACGATGAACGCGGCGACCACGTCCGCGAGCCGCGCGAGGATGCCCGCGAAGCCCGCGCGTTCCGAGCAGGATTCGCGCTCCATCGCGTCGAGCATCGGGCGGATTTCCGGGTAGCGGGCGAGCAGCGTGCCGACGTGCATGAACGCCGGCATCGTGCCGACGAGCGGCTGCATGCCGCCCAGATCGAGTTCCATGCACGCGCTGAAGATCAGCGCGTCGCCGGCGGCCGGCTCCGTCGCCGCGCACGCCCCGACGCCGACCGATGCCACCGTGTCGCAGATCTTCGCGGCCTCGAAGCCGCCGATCTCGCGGCACGGCGCATCGCGGTCCGACAACAGCGCATGCGTGCGGCCGTGCGGCAGCAGCACCGCGTCGCCGGCCTCGAGCTGCATCGTCGTGCCGTCCGCGTCGCGCAGCAGCACCGGTCCGCGCCCGACGAAATGGAACTGCGCGCGCCCCGGCGCATGGCCGAAGCTCAGCCCGAACGGCCGCGCCACCTGGATCCGGCGGTATTGCACGCCGCTCAGCCGCATCCCGAGCAGCAGTTCGCTGACGAGGTCGTGCGGGTCGGACGTCGGTGGGAGCAACGGAGTGGACATTGCGAAATCCGGACGATGGATCAATAAGAACGGATTGTATGTCATAGACCGTCCTGTCGTTGTTCCTTACGATACGTCGACATCGGTACTTTCCCCAGACGACTCGGAACGACGCATGAATCCCGGAATCTCCTCTGCCGCCGCCCCGGCGGCTCCCCGCGAACCCGCATGGGGCGCCGTCTTCGCGATGACGCTCGGCGTGTTCGGCCTCGTGACCGCGGAATTCCTGCCCGCGAGCCTGCTCACGCCGATGGCCGACAGCCTCGGCGTGACCGAGGGCGTCGCGGGCCAGGCCGTCACGGCCACGGCGACGGTCGCGCTGGTCACGAGCCTGCTGATCTCCGCGCTCACGCGCACCATCGACCGGCGCCGCGTGCTGCTCGTGTTCTCGGTGCTGCTCGTCGCGTCGAATCTCGCGGTCGCGTTCGCGCCGAACCTGACGACGCTGCTGATCGGCCGCGTGGTGCTCGGCATCGCGCTCGGCGGCTTCTGGACGATGGCGACCGCCACCGCGATGCGGCTCGTGCCGACCGCGATGGTGCCGCGCGCGCTGTCGATCATCTTCAGCGGCGTGGCGGTCGCGACGATCGCTTCGGCGCCGATGGGCAGTTACTTCGGGCACCTGATCGGCTGGCGCAACGTCTTCCTGATCGCGGCCGCACTCGGCGGCGTCGCGTTCGTATCGCAGGCCGCCACGCTGCCGTCGATGCCGCCGAGCGGCACGACGCGCCTGCGCACGCTCGTCGACGTGCTGCGCCGGCCGACCGTCGGCCTCGGGATGTTCGCGACGATCCTCGTATTCACCGGGCATTTCGCGTTCTTCACGTATTTGCGGCCGTTTCTCGAACAGGTTGCCGGCGTCGGCGTGAACGGCTTGTCGGCGATCCTGCTCGGCTACGGGATCGCCAACTTCGTCGGCACGTCGCTCGCCGGCCGCGTGCTCGAACACCGGCTGCGGCCGATGCTGATCGGCATGCCGGCGTTGATGGTCGTGCTCGCGATCGCGCTGGTCGCGCTCGGCCGCGCGCCGATGCTCGACGCGGTGCTCGTCGCGTTGTGGGGGATGGCGTTCGGCGGCGTGCCGGTCGCGTGGTCGACGTGGGTCACGCGCACCGTGCCGGACGAAGCGGAAAGCGCGGGCGGGCTGATCGTCGCGGCGATCCAGCTCGCGATCGCAACGGGCGCGGCGGCCGGCGGCGTCGTGTTCGATGCGAACGGCGCGGGCGGTGTGTTCGTCGGCGCGGCCGCGGTGCTGGCCGTCGCGGTCGCGACGATCGTGGCCGGCGTGCCGAAGCGCGCCGGCGTCGCGGCGGCGCTCGCCGAGTGACGTGCACGCGGGCCGATCGGCCCGCTGCCGCCCGGCTGCGGCAAGCATCAACCCGCTGCATCAACCAGCTATGACGCGCGCCTCAGCCGCGCGTCGCCGGGTCTTCCGACAGCATGCGCAACTGGTCGCGCAGCACGTCGACTTGCTCCGGTGCGAACGACTTTTCGATGTCGGCATGCGCTTGCTGCCACAGCGGAAACGCGTCGGCGAGCAGCTGGCGGCCGGCCGGCGTGAGTTCGAGCAGACGGCTGCGCCCGTCGTCCGGATCCTGAGCGATCGTGAGCAGCCCGCGCCGCTCCAGCGGCTTCAGCGCGGCAGTCAGCGTGGTGCGATCCATCGCGAGCAGCGACGCCACCGATTTCATCGTCGCCGGCTGCGGCCGGTTCAGCGACATCAATAGCGAAAACTGGCCGTTGGTGAGATCCAGCGGACGCAGCACATCGTCGAAGATGCGCGCGAGATTGCGCGCCGCGCGCTGCATGTGCAGGCACAAGCAGCAATCGCGCACCATCAACGTCGTTTCGAAGGGAAGGTCATTATTGCGGGCCATGTTGCAATTGTGTTGATATCAACCTATGGTGTCAAGGGCGAGGTGCGGCAGCCTGCCGCGCCCGCCACCGGACGGAGGAAGCATGGATGCTCGACAGCAGTTGTATCTCGCGGTTTTCGTCGGCAGCAAGGACAGTGCGCCCATGAAGGCGTGGCTCGCGCTGTCGGAGGACGAGCGGCGCGCACGCGAGCGGGACGGAATGGCCGCGTGGCATGCGTGGGTCGACCGGCATCGCGATGCGATCGTCGAACTCGGCGGCCCGCTCGGCAAGACCAAGAGGATCGACACGCGCGGCGTTGCCGATACGGCCAATGCGCTCGGCGCGTTCACTATCGTGCGCGCCGCGTCGCACGACGCAGCGGCCGCGCTGTTCGAAGGTCATCCGCATTTCACGCTGTTTCCCGGCGAGGCGGTCGAGGTGATGCCGATTCTGCCGGTGCCCGGCATGTGAGCGGCGGTACGCGCTGCGCGCGGCCGACGCCGGCCGTGGTCGGGCACGACGCGGCCCGCGCGACATGACACACAATCTGGACGGAGACATTGCGATGAAGCTTTACGGATTTGCCGGCACGCGTTCGCAGCGCGCGCTCTGGGGGCTCAAGGAACTCGACGCGGATTTCGAATTCGTGTCGGTCAACCTGCCGGCGGGCGAGCACAAGCATCCCGAATTCCTGCGCCTCAATCCGGCCGGCAAGGTGCCGGTGCTGGTGGACGGCGATCTGGTGATTCCCGAGTCGGCCGCGATCGTGCTGTATCTCGCGGACAAGTATCCGCAGAAGGCGCTGCTGCCCACGGATCCGGCGCTGCGTGCGCACGCTTACCGATGGGTGATGTTCGCGGTGACGGAGCTCGAGCAGCCGCTGTGGCGCATCGCGCGCCACACGTTCCTCTATCCGCCGGAAAAGCGTCTGCCGGCCGACATCGCCCTCGCACGCGAGGACTTCGTGACGATGGCCGCGATTCTAGAGCGGCATCTCGAAGGCCGCGAGTTCATCGTCGGCGATGCGCTGTCGGTGGCCGATTGCGTGACCGCTTATCTGATCGACTGGGCCGGCGAATGCCAGTTGCTCGATACGTTCCCGCAATTGCAGGCGTATCTCAAACGGCTCTATGCGCGCCCGAAGGCGCCGCAACGGATCGCGCAGGCGCGTCAGGCGGCGTGACGGGGCGCGCGCCGATGGCTACGGACCGCAGCGGTTGCGTCGTCCGGTGCGCGCGCTGTCATGGCACTTCGGCGGGGCTGCCGAAGGCGCGACTCGGGATCGACGGATTGCGAACGGAGCGGGCGATGTCGATCGGCGGTGCGTCGTCGAAGCAATTTGCCTCGTGTGCGCTGAAGGTCGTATCCGTTGGGCTCGTGCGCGCGTGTCGAGCCGCATGCGCGCACCGCAACGCATCGTCGAAGTCAAACGTGCTTGCGCATACGCGAGATGACCGCATGGCGACGCAACCTGCCGCGCGCGACGGCGCTCACCACGGCCACGGAACGCGGTGGCCTGCGCCGTTCTCGACGGCCTGTCGATAGACGACGCGCGCGACGGTCAGATCCTGTAGCGCGAGGCCCGTCATGTCGAACACGGTGATGTCGTGCGCCGCACGATCGACCGTGACGACGCCCGCGAGCGCGTCGCCGATCTCGATGCGCGGCAGCGCGGGCGCCCATTGGCATTCGCCGATGCTGCGCGCCTGCTCGTGATCGTCGACGAAGATTCGCGCGCGCGCCAACAGGTGTTCGGGAAGCTCGCGCTTGCCGGCGGTGTCGGCGCCGACGCAGGTCAGATGCGTGCCCGGCCGCACCGCGGCGGCGTCGAACAGCGGCCCGCGGCCGGGCGTCGCCGTGATCACCACGTCGCTGCCGGCCACCGCATCGTTGCGGTCGCGCGCGGCCCGGATGTCGCAGCATGCGCTGAATGCCGACTCGAACGCCGGGTCCGGGGCGCCGCCGGCGCTCACGTATTGCACCGCGCATCGCTGCGGCAGCAGCGCGAGCGTCCGGTCGAGCTGGGCGCGCGCCTGCACGCCGGTGCCGAATACGCAGACGCGCGAGCTGTCGGGACGCGCCAGCGTCTGCAGCCCGAGCGCCCCGGCCGCCGCGGTGCGCGCGGTGGTGATCGCATTGCCGTCCATGATGCACAGCGGGCGGCCGGTGGCCGGATCGAACAGCGCGATCGTCGCCTGGTGCGGCTCGCCGCCGTGGCTTCGGTTGCCGGGCCAGAAGCCGGCCGCCTTGAAGCCGAGCAGTTCCTGCTGTGCGACGTCGCCCGACTTGATGCCGAATATGCCGCCGGTATGGAGCTTTTCGCGCACCACCGGGAAGACGCGCCCGGCGCGCCGACTGTGCAGCAGGAAAGCGTCGCGCACGGCCGCCGTCACCTGTTCGGCCTGAAGCGCGGGCCCGACGGCATCACGATCGAGAAGCAGGAGCTGGGCGTCTGACGGCATGGCGGGCGAGCCTGTGGAAAGATGATGCACAGTGGAATTCGATGAGGCGACTGTCGTTGAACAAACGGTTGCCTCGACGTTGAATCGCAACGGCCGCAACGGCCGGCGCTTTTACCACCCGTAGAAACGCGGCCAAGTCTGCGTCGCGCCGTCGCGCGTCAGCGCACGGTATTCCGGATGTTGCGCACCGGTCGCGCACGCGTGATTCGGCAGAATCCGCAAGCGGGTGCCGATCGGAAACCGCTTCGCGATATCCGGATCCGGCGTGCCGCTGCGCGACACGATCCCATGCTCCTGATTCGCCGAGCTCATCAGATAGCCGTCGAGCGCGTCGCCGGCTTCGGTGCACACCTGACCGTAGCCGAAGTCCCGCGCCTGCCGCTGCGTGCCGCGATCGCGGCTCATCGCCATCCAGCCCGCGTCGACGATCGCCCAACCTTTCTCTTCCTGGTGGCCGATGACGGTGGTCAGCACCGACAGCGCGATGTCGGACAGCGCGCACACGCCGATGTTGTGCATCACGAGGTCGAACATCACGTACACGCCCGCGCGGACTTCCGTCACGCCGTCGAGGTTCGCCGCGGACAGCGCGGTCGGCGTCGAGCCGATGCTGACGACGTCGCACGGCAAGCCGGCCGCCCGCAGGCGCTGCGCGGCATGCACGGTGCGCGCGCGCTCCTGTTCGGCGATCGCGACCAGCGCGTCGTGCGTGTCGTATTCGTAGCTCGAGCCGGCGTGAGCCAGGACGCCGCCGAGCGTCATGCCGCCAGCGGCGAGCGTGCGCCCCACGTCGATCAGCAAGTCGTCGTCGGGGCGGATCCCCGAACGGTGACCGTCGACGTCGATCTCGATCCAGACTTCGAAGCGCTCGCCATGCTCGCGGCCGAATGCCGCGATCGCCTGCGCGGTGTGCAGGCTATCGGCGACGATCTTCAGGTCGCAGCCGCGCCGGCGCAGCGCGAGCGCCTGCGGGAGCCGGGCGGGAATCATCCCGACCGCATAGACGATGTCGCGCACGCCGCTCGCGAAGAACTGCTCGGCCTCCTTCAGCGTCGACACCGTGATGCCGCGCGCGCCGGCCGCGATCTGCGCGTCCACGACCTGTTGGCACTTGGTCGTCTTCACGTGCGGCCGGAACGCGACGCCGAATGCGTCCAGATGCGCGTGCAGGCGCGCGATGTTGGCGTGCATCCGATCGACGTCGATCAGTGCGGCGGGGGTGGTGACGGTGGGGATGCCCATGATGCGTTGCCTCGATGGTTGGCGACGCACACACTCTACGGCGTTCGACTCGCCGCGGGTTTAACGCGGCGGAAATCGGTCATTAACACCAATTTAATGAGGGGCGGGCGGCGGCACCTTCGCGCGCCACGGCGGCGGCGCGAGAAATTGCGTGGCCGCTTCGAGGAACACCCGTTGTCGCGCGGAACGGCCCGTGCGCGACGGCAGCAGCGCGGTCACCGGCGCGGGCGGCAGATGCCAGTCGGGCAGCAGCCTGACCAGCTTGCCGCTCGCCAGCAGCGGCGCGACGTCCCATTCGGAGCGTTCGACGATGCCGAGCCCCGCGAGCGCCCAGTCGGTGATCACGGTGCCGTCGTTCGACGACAGCGCGCCCGTCACGCGGATCACGGCCGAGCGCCTGGCGTCGCCTTCGCCGTCGCCGGCTTGCGAGAAGCGCCAGCGGACGATGTCTTCGTCGTTCTCGCGCAGGCACAGGCAGTCGTAGCGGGCGAGGTCGGACGGATGGCTCAGTGCGCCGATGCGGCGTGCGTAACCGGGGCTCGCGCACAGGAAGCGTTCGTTGGGCGCGAGCGGATAGCCGATCCACGACGACGATTTCAGGCTGCCGACGTGGATCACCACATCGGCGCCCGACGCGCTCGTCAACGGGCTCTCCGACAGATGCAGCGAGATCTCGAGCTTCGGATGCGCACGCTGCACGTCGCGCACGATCCGCGCGACGTACTTGCGCCCGAAGCCGAACGGCGCGACGACGCGCAGCGTGCCTTGCACGTCGCCGTGATCGCCGGAGAGGCTGAGCGGCAACGCTTCGACGCGCTCGAGAATCGCGACGGCTTCCTGGTACAGCCGCTGCCCTTCGTCGGTCAGCGCGATGCCTTTCGACTGCCGCACCGCGAGCCGGACCTCGAGCCGCGCTTCCATCCGCTGCAGGCGCAGCGTGACCGCGGGCGGCGTGAGGTCGAGCAGGCGCGCGGCAGACGCCAGCGAGCGTGACGCGCCGATCGCGCGAACGAGCCGAAGATCTTCGAGGTCGAGCATGAAATGTCCGTTGATGCTGGCGTGGCCGGGCATCGATTAAACCGCACTTGGCGCGCGGAATCCATCGCTGCGCAGCGGTTGTGACGCCGGATTCCATCCGCGGCCAGCAACAATCACTTCCACGCAGCCCGATAACTCTCGAGGGCGCACGTGCCTAAACTTTAGTCATTGGCAACGAACGAGGTGTTCGAAGCCACACAACCAGACACAGTCGGAGGTACGTATCATGAAGAACCTTATTCAAGCCGTTGTCGTTGCTGCTGCCCTTGCCGCTCCGGTCGCCGTTTTCGCTCAGAACACCGCACCGCTCACCCGTGCGCAAGTGCGTGCCGAGCTGATCGAACTGGAGAAGGCCGGTTATAACCCGGCGGTCGGCGAAGACCCGCACTATCCGGACGACATCCAGGCCGCACAAGCCCGCGTCGATCAGCAACATGCGCTGGCTCGCGCACAAGGTGTCGACAACAGCGGTGTGGGCAACAACGCACAAGGCGCCGCAGCGGCCGGCAAGCCGGCGAAGGTCGTCGCGCCGCGCGCGAATGACGAGATGAAGTCGCTGTACCGCGGTCACTAAGCAGCACGAGTGACGCGAGGTTCGAGCGGGAGGCCGTAGCGCTCCCGCGTCGAACCGGACGGCCCGCGATTGCGATCAGCGCAATCGCGGGCTGTTTTTGTATCGGTTGGGCGGGCGTGGGTGCGCTGCGCGGCCGGGATCGATGGTCGCGCTCGGCGCATTGAATCACGCGGGTTTTGTCGAGCCGTCGCGGTTGCCGGTTCGCGCTCATGGTCGGCTGGGCCCGACGCGAGGCGATGCGGCATGTCGTTCGCGTTTCTCTTGCGGCTCGCGTCGGCTTTGGCTTCGGTATCGCCATCGCCATCGCCATCGCCGTAGAGTCATCGAGCCGACGAACGCTCGGCGCAAGCGCGTTCGAACGATGCGCAATCGCGGCCGGCCTGCAACGATCGCGGTTGCGCCCGCGCGTCGCATCGACGGATGGGTAGCCAGTCGGCAATACGCACGACGACGGCCCGCGTATCTTCTGCTGCCGATCTCACGCGAATGACCGGCCGCGACGGCGTCGGTTTCGACGACGACCGACGCCGTCGCCGCAATGCCGCGTCTGCGCCATCACACGCACTCGCGCGTGCATGCCTACACGCCGCGAAAGCCATCGCGCCGGTGTTCCGTCCCCCAGACTTCTGCCCGATTCGCCCGCCACAGGGCAAAATACGGGTTTTCCGCACCCGAGAGGGCGCGCCCGAACTACGCGCCGGGCCGGGCGGCGTGCGTTCCGCGCATGCCGCTGCCGGGCGCTCAGGCAAGCTGCTCGCCGCGTCGCGAGCCCACAGGAGTCCACACCCCATGCCCGAATCCAACCTGTCCTTCTTCGGCCGGCTGTCGCTGGCCGTCGGCACGTTCTTCTCCGTGCTCGGCAACCGCGAGTTCGCGGCCGGCGTGCTGCGCGTGCGCGACGGCGCCGCGGCACCGATCGCACCGGCACCGGTTGCGCCGGCACCGGCCGCGGCGCCCGCACCCGCACCTGCTCCCGCACCGGCCAAGGCGCCCGCGCCCGAACTGCGCGAAGCGAGCCCGCAAGCCGCGCTTCAACTGCTCGGCCTGCTGCAGCGCGATGCGCGTTTCATCGATTTCGTCGAGGAAGACATCGCCGGCTATGCGGACGCCGACATCGGCGCAGCCGCGCGCCTCGTGCACGACGGTTGCCGCGCCGCGCTGCGCGAACACTTCACGATCGTGCCGGTACGCGACGAAGCCGAAGGCACGCGCGTGACGCTGCCGGCCGGCTTCGACGCGACGGCCGTGCGCGTGACTGGCAACGTGGTCGGCGCCGCGCCGTTCACGGGCACCGTCAGCCATCGCGGCTGGCGCGTGGCCGACGTGCGCCTGCCGAAGCTGACGGGCAGCCACGACGCATCGGTGATCGCACCGGCGGAGGTGGAACTGTGAGCGATCCGCGCTATTCGATCGGTATCGATCTCGGCACGACGCACTGCGCGCTGTCCTACGTCGACAGCGCCGCGAGCGACGGCGAGAAGATCGTGCAGCAGGTGCTGCCGATCGCCCAGCTGACCGCGCCCGGCGCACTGGAGTCGCGCGACCTGCTGCCGTCGTTTCTGTATCTGCCGCACGAGAGCGAGCTCACGCAGGGCGACCTGACGCTGCCGTGGACGGCGTCGCGCAATTTCGCGGTCGGCGAGATGGCGCGCACGCGCGGCGCCGGCACGCCGATTCGGCTCGTGTCGAGCGCGAAGAGCTGGCTGTGCCACCCCGGCGTCGATCGCCGCGCGGCGATCCTGCCGAGCGATGCGCCGCCCGAAGTCGCGCGCGTGTCGCCGCTGGAAAGCTCGACGCGCTACCTCACGCATCTGCGCGAAGCGTGGGACCACGCGCATCCGGACGCGCCGTTCGCCGATCAGGACGTGACGGTCACGATCCCCGCGTCGTTCGACCCGGCCGCGCGCGAGCTGACGGCCGAGGCCGCGCGCGCGGCCGGCTACGCGCGGATGACGCTGCTCGAGGAGCCGCAGGCGGCGCTCTACAGCTGGATCCAGAAGAGCGAAGGCGGCTGGCGCAAGCAGGTGCAGGTCGGCGATCTGATCCTGTGCGTGGACGTCGGCGGCGGCACGACCGACCTGTCGCTGATCGCGGTGGTCGAACGCGACGGCAATCTCGAACTGCATCGCGTCGCGGTGGGCGAGCACATCCTGCTCGGCGGCGACAACATGGACCTCGCGCTCGCGCACGTGGTCGCGCGCAAGCTCGCGCAGAACGGCACGCAGGCCGATCCGTGGCAGCTGCGCGCGCTGACCTACGCGTGCCGCTCGGCGAAGGAAACGCTGCTGTCCGACCCGACGACGGATGCGGTGCCGCTCGTCGTGCCGAGCCGCGGCTCGAAGCTGATCGGCGGCTCGATCCGCACCGAACTGACGCGCGCGGAACTCACGCAGACGATCCTCGAAGGCTTCTTCCCGCAGGTCGATGCGGCGGCGCGGCCGGTGAGCCGCGCGCGCGTCGGCCTCACGCAGCTCGGCTTGCCGTATGCGCAGGACGCGGGCATCACGCGCCATCTGGCGGCGTTCCTCGGCCGTCAGGTCGCGGCGCTCGACGCGCTCGACGGCGTGGCGCGCACGCTGCCGGCGGGCGCGACGTTCCTGCATCCGACCGCGGTGCTGTTCAACGGCGGCGTGTTCAAGTCGGCGCTGCTCACGCAGCGCGTGCTCGATACGCTGAACGGCTGGCTCGCCGCGGAAGGCGCGCCGGCCGCCCGCCTGCTCGAAGGCGCGGACCTCGATCTCGCCGTCGCGCGCGGCGCGGCCTACTACGGCTACGTGAAGCGCGGCCGCGGCGTGCGCATTCGCGGTGGCACGGCGCGTGCGTACTACGTCGCGATCGAATCGGCGATGCCCGCGGTGCCGGGGCTCGAGCCGCCGGTGCTGGCGCTGTGCGTCGCGCCGTTCGGGATGGAGGAGGGCACCGATGCGGCGCTGCCGCCGCAGGAGTTCGGCCTCGTCGTCGGCGAGCCGGTGCAGTTCCGCTTCTTCGGGTCGTCGGTGCGCCGCCAGGATCAGGTCGGCACGCTGCTCGACTACTGGTCGCCGGATGAATTGCAGGAGCTCGAGGAAATCCAGGCGACGCTGCCCGCCGACGGACGCACCGTCGGCGAGATCGTGCCGGTCAAGCTGCATGCGCGCGTGACCGAAGCCGGCACGCTCGAGCTCGAGGCGATCCCGAGCGGCACGAGCGAGCGCTGGAAGGTCGAGTTCGACGTGCGCGGCGCCGCCTGAGCGCGATGAAGCGCTATACGGTCGGTATCGACCTCGGCACCAGCAACACCGTCGTCGCGTACGTCGAGGCCGGCTCCGACGCGATCCGCGTGTTCGACGTCGAGCAGCTGGTCGGCCCCGGCGCGGTGGCTGCGCAGCCGCTGCTGCCGTCGGTGCGCTATCACCCGGCGGCCGGCGAACTGCCGGCCGACGCGATCGCGCTGCCGTGGACGGCCGGCAATGCGGCCGACGCCGTGCCGGCCGTGATCGGCCGCTACGCGCGCACGCTCGGCGCACAGGTGCCGGGCCGGCTCGTCAGCAGCGCGAAGAGCTGGCTGTCGAACGCAGCGGTGGACCGGCTCGCGGCGATCCTGCCGTGGGGCGGCGCCGACGGCGTCGCCAAGGTGTCGCCGGTCGATGCGAGCGCGAGCTACCTCGCGCACGTGCGTGCGGCCTGGGACGCGCACTTCCCCGATGCGCCGCTCGCGCAGCAGGACGTCATTCTGACCGTGCCCGCGTCGTTCGACGACGGCGCGCGTGCGTTGACGGTCGAAGCCGCGCGGCGCGCGCAACTGCCGGCGTTGCGCTTGCTGGAGGAGCCGCAGGCCGCATTCTACGACTGGCTGTACGGTCAGCGCGCGACGCTGCGCGCTACCTTCGCCGCGCCGCGGCGCGTGCTGATCTGCGACGTCGGCGGCGGCACGACCGATCTGACGCTCGTCGACGTCGCGCCGGGCGACGACGGCGAACCGACCTTCACGCGCGTGGGTGTCGGCAATCACCTGATGCTCGGCGGCGACAACATGGACCTCGCGCTCGCGCGCCTGGTCGAGCCGCGCCTGACCGAGCCCGGCACGCGGCTGTCGGCCGCGAGCCTGTCGCAGCTCGTCGAACGTTGCCGCGCGGCCAAGGAGCGGCTGCTCGGCGCCGCTGCGCCGGCGTCCGTCACCGTGACGCTGCTCGGCGCGGGCAGCCGGCTCGTCGGCGGCGCGCGTTCGACCGAGCTGACGCGCGCGGAGGTCGAGCAGATCGTCGTCGACGGTTTCTTTCCGCAGGTCGACGCGAACGACATGCCGCGCCGCACGCGCGCCGCGATCGTCGAGTTCGGCTTGCCGTACGCGAGCGATCCGGCCGTCACGCGCCACGTCGCCGCGTTCCTGAATCGTCACGCGCAGGGGCCGCTGCCCGACACGCTGCTGCTCAACGGCGGCGTGTTCCGCGCGGACGCGCTCGCCGGCCGCCTCGCGCAGACGCTCGGCGCATGGCGCGGCGCGCCGCTCGACGTGCTGCACAACGCGCATCCGGACGTGGCGGTCGCACGCGGCGCGGTGGCCTATGGGCTCGCGCGCGGCGGGCATGCACCGCGCATCGGCGGCGGCTCCGCGCGCAGCTATTTCCTCGTGCTGGACGACGGCGGCGATGCCGCCGCCGCGCCGCGCGGCGTGTGTCTGTTGCCGCGCGGCACCGACGAAGGCCGCGAGCTCCCGCTCGATGCGCGCACGTTCGCGCTGCAGCTCGGACAGCCGGTGCGGTTCCATCTGGTGTCGACGGTCGCCGACACGGCCTATCGGCCCGGCGATCTCGTCGAACTCGCCGGCGGCGACTTCGTGCGGCTGCCGCCGATCGCGACGGTCATCGACCGGCAGGCGGGCGGCGGCGCACGCGAAACACCGGTGAAGCTCACCGCGTCGCTGACCGAGGTCGGCACGCTCGAAATGCACTGCATCGCGACCGACGATGCGTCGCGGCGCTGGCGGCTCGAATTCCAGCTGCGCGGCGATGCGCCCAGCCCCGGCGATGCTGACGGGCCCGCGCGCCATCCGCGGCTCGCCCAGGCGATCGAGTTGATCGACCGCTCGTTCGGTGGCAAGGCGGCGAACGTCGAGCCGAAGGACACGCGGCGGTTGCGCGCGCAACTGGAGCAGGTGCTCGGCCCGCGCGACGAGTGGGACGTCGCGCTCGCGCGCGAGCTGTTCGACGCGTTGCTCGCGCGTGCGCGTCGCCGCCGCCGTTCGGCCGATCACGAACGCGCGTGGCTGAACCTCGCCGGCTATTGCGTGCGTCCGGGCTTCGGCCATCCGCTCGACGCGTGGCGCATCGAGCAGCTGTGGCCGCTGTTCGACGACGGGATCCAGTACGTGAACGACGCGCAGGTGTGGTCCGAATGGTGGACGCTGTGGCGGCGCGCGGCCGGCGGTCTCGACGACGATGCGCAGGCGCAGGTGCGCGACGCGATCGCGTTCCTCGAACCGTCCGACGACAAGCGCCGCAAGCTGCCGTTCGACCCGGCCAAGGTCGGGCCGGCCGACATGACGCGCTTGTCCGCGTCGCTCGAGCGATTGCCGGTCGAGCGCAAGGTGGAGCTGGGCGAGCGGTTGATCGCGCAGTTGCAGAAGCCGGCCGAGCGCACGCTGTGCGCGTGGGCGCTCGGGCGCATCGGCGCGCGGCGGCCGTTCTACGGCAGCGCGCACAGCGTCGTGCCGGCCGACGTCGCGCAGCGCTGGCTCGATGCGCTGTTCGCGCTCGACTGGAAGCAGGTCGAACCGGCGGCGTTCGCGGTCGCGCAGATCGCACGGATGACCGGCGATCGCGAACGCGATCTGCCGGACGACACGCGTGCGGCGGTGATCAAGCGGCTGTCGGCGGCGAACGCGTCGGCCGCCTGGATCGACATGGTGCGCGAAGCGATCGCGTTCGATGAAGCGGACACGGCGCGCGTGTTCGGGGAGACGTTGCCGGCGGGGTTGAAGCTGCTGGAGGGTTGAGCGAACGGCCGGGCGCCGCATCGACGGCTCGCCGGCCGGCGAGCAGCGCCACCGTCAAGTGTTCGTCGTGGCCTGCGGAAACACCGGTTCGCCGAGCGTCAGCATCAAGCGGTTCGCCCACGCGAAGATCGCGATCGCATGCGACAGGTCGAGTATTTCGTCATGAGCGAGTCCCGCGGCCTCGAGCGCGGCGATGTCGCTGTCGTCCACCGTGTCGGGCCGCTCGGTCAGCGCGATCGCATAGCGGACGATCGCGCGTTCGCGCGCGTTCGTCCCCGCCGTCGATGGGTCTTCAAATACCTGCTCGATCGAATCGCTGCGTTTCGCGAGCTGCGTGAAGCGTTGCGCATGGACCGATGCGCAGTACACGCAGCCATTCACACGCGACACCACCGTGCTCGCCAGTTCCCGCTCCGCGCGCGACAGTCCGCCGGGGCCGTACATGATCGCGTTGAACACGGCCGAGCGTTGCCGCAGGATCTCGGGCTGATGCACGAGCAGCAGGTAATAGTCGGACGTCTTTGCGTGCGGATGGCTCGCCTCGAGCACGTCGAGCTGCTCCGCGGTGGCGCGTTCGAGCGGCACCGTATCGAGCCACGCACGCCAGCCGAGCGTGTCGGACGTGAAGCCGTGGGAGGTGACCGTGGTCATGCGGCCTCCCGCGCGACGCGCGTGTGCAACGCGCTGGCCGCCGCCGCGACGCGCAGCTGATACGCGACGAACGCGACGAGCTGCGACAACGCAACGATTGCCGCCGTCGTGAATCCCGCCGACTTCAGTGCGGCGAGATCGGACGCGTGTGCGTCGACGGGCGACAGCGTCAGGCGCCGCGCATGCGCGAGCAGCGCACCCAGACGGCGCGGCAGCGCATCGAATGCGTCGGCGTCGGCGCGCGCGATGTCGTCCGGCGTGCCGCCCGCCTCGATCAGCCGCGCGTGGTAGGTCGCGGCGAGTGCGTGCGCACTCGATCGCTGCGCGACGTAGCGCGCCGCATGCAGACGCTCGATGAGCGAAAGATCGGGCAGCGCGGCATCGAACAGCGCGGCTTCGCTCAACTGCGTATGGCGCAGCACCTTCTCGCGCGCGCGGCGCAGTGCGGCGACCGGACTGTCGTCGCGCAGCCCGGCGACCGCGTCGATCGTATCCGGCGCGGCGGCCGGCGGTTGGGTATCAATCATCGTGGTGGGTTCCGGTGGTCACGGGTGTCGTGGAAGGCGCCGTCCACGCGTCGGCGTCGCGCCATTCGTCGCCATGCAGCTCCGCGTTGGCGAACGCGACGAGCGCGTCGTAGTGGCGGTCGCGATCGTCGTCGAACAGCCGGCTCGCGATGCCGCGCGCGAGCCGTCCCGCGCCCGCGCTGATCGCGGGGATGTCGCCGGACAGCTTGCCGTGGCTCAGACTCGCCGCATTGTTGAAGCAGTGGATGCGCGTGACGGCTGGGCATGCGCCGCGCTCGCGTTCCTGGAACGCGAACGCGGGACCGAGATCGGGCGACTCGGCGAGTTCGTCGAGCCAGGTGCCGGGCGGCGGTTGGTAGCGATCCTTCCAGCGCCGCACATGCGGCCCGAACGATGCGAATTCCGTGCGCGTGGTCCAATCGGAATGGAAGCCCGTCGCGAAGATCAGGAAATCGACCGTGTAGCGACCGCGCGGCGTGACGACCTGCAGCCCGTCATGAGCGTCGACCAGCGTTTCGATCGGGCTGGCCGCATGGAAGTACGCGTGCGGGTGCCGCGACACGCGCAGCACGCTCTCGCGCGGCGGCGGTGTCTGCGACGTCAGCGCATAGTGCATGAAGCGCCACTTCGTCGCGTCGTCGAGCGCGGCGAAGCCATGCACGAGGCCCGGGCTGCCGATGCCGGTCAGCTTGTTGATGCGCGGAATGTCCGCGCGACGGAACAGCAGGTCGACGCGAGCGGCGCCTGCCTCGAGTGCGGTACCGGCATTGTCGAACGCGGACGCGCCCGCGCCCACCACGCCGACGCGCTTGCCGGCGAGCGCCGCGAAATCGATCGGCTCGGACGAATGCGCCCAGCGCGTGCGCGGCACGCGTTGCGCGACGGGCGGAACGTACGGGCCGCCGAGTCCGTCGCGGCCGGTCGCCAGTACGACGTGACGCGCGAGCACCGTCCGCGTTGCGCCGCTCGCTTGCAAGTCGAGCGCAAGCAGGCCGTCGTCACGCGGGCGCAGTGCGACGAGCGTGGTGTCGTTGTGCACCGACAGGTCGAGCACGCGGCGGTACCAGCGCAGATAGTCCATCCACTGCGTGCGCGGGATCTTGTAGAGCGCATCCCATGCGTCGCGGCCGTGGCAGGCTTCGAACCACGCGCGAAAGGTCAGTGCGGGGAGCCCGAGCGCGGGGCCGGCGAGCTGCTTTGGCGAGCGCAACGTCTCCATCCGCGCGAAGGTGACCCACGGGCCTTCGTAGCCGGCCGGCGCGCGGTCGATCACGCATTGGTTGTCGATGCCGAGCAGACGCAGCTCGGCCGACGCCGCGAGCCCTGCCATGCCGCCGCCGACGATCGCGACGTCGAGTACGCGCGCACCGTCGACCTCGCGCGGCGGCACCCACGACGGCGGGGGCAGGTCGAGCCAGCGCAGGTCCTGCTCGACACGTGCTTCCAGTGCCGCGAGTGTGTCGGGCGTCGCCGTCATGCGGCCTCCTTGCGGGCGCCGCGCGCGTGCGCGGTGCGGGTCGATCGGGTAGGGCGCGTCGCGCGAGCCGGGCGCGCGTCGCCGTCGGTGCGCGGCCGGTCGCCGCGCATCCACGCGTCGTGCACAGATGCATCGTGAAAGATCACGCCGTCGAGGAGTGTGCGCGTCGTGCGCTGCAGCGCGTCGAGCAGCGCGTCGACGGAGGCCGTGCGCGGCTTGCCGGCCGGCGTCGCGACGCCGAACGCAAACGGTATGTCCGCATCGAGCGGGCGTACGACGACGCCTTCGACCGGCAGTGCGACGCCCGTTGCCGGATCGACGATCGCGATCCCGAGCGCGGCGCGCGCGGCCATCACGGCATTCAGCGATGCGTTGGTCTCGACGAATACACGGACGTCGACACGTGCTGCGGCCAACGCCGCATCGATGCGCTGGCGCAGCCGGTGCCGGTTCGCGACCGTCACGATGCGGCGCCGCGCGAGATCGCGCAGTGCGATACGCGGCTTGGTCGCGAGCGGATCGGCCGCGGCCAGCACGGCGACGCAACGGGCTTGCGCGATCCAGTGCACGTCGAGCCCGGCATGCGCGATCGGCAACGTGACGACGCCGATATCGGCGGTGCCTGCCAGCACTTCGTGCACGACGTGTTCGGCCGATTCGCTGCGCAGCTGGTAATGCGGCGCGTGCGCGCCGTCGGGCAGCGCGGCGAGCGCGGCCGGCACGAGCGCGGCCGCGAGCGAAGGCGTGGCCGCGATGCGCACGGGCTCGGCCGTTTCGTCGCCGAGTGCGCGCGCCCGCGCTTCGATCGCGCGCAGGCCGACGAGCGAACGCTCGACTTCGTCGTAGAGCAGGAACGCGCGGCGCGTCGGCGTGACGCGGGGGCCGTGCCGGTCGAACAGCGCATAGCCGAGATCGGCTTCGAGCTCCTGGATCTGCCGCGTGACGGCCGGCTGCGAACGGCCGAGCAGTTCGCCCGCGCCGGTGACGCTGCCGGCCGACATGACCGCCGAAAATGCTTCGAGTTGATGCAACTCCATGGCGCGTTCCGATGATGCAATGTGCGCATTGTAGGAGCGCCAGCATGCGTGATTCATATAATGATTTTTGCTATCGACAGCGCGAAAAGTGCGAAGCGCGGGCGCACCGCGCGGAGTTCGATTACGTGCATGCGTGCCGGTCCCGCACGGCCGCGCATGTCGAACCTCAATCGAATCAAAGCGCTGCGCCGTGTACGCACGCGCCGTGCATGTGCGCCGCACGCCGATGCATCGACGCACGCGTTCGGCTTCGCGCCGCGTGCGATATCGATATGCGCAAAACTTCGTTGGAACGCCCTGAGGCAGATGGTTACATGCCGTCACTCTTTTCGATTGGCGGACGGCTGGGGGGGCGTATGAAGGTATCGGGCATCGACACACGCGGCGCATGGCGGCGCGCACTGGGCACGGTTGCGGCGCTGGCTGCCGCATGGGGTTTGTCGACGGGCGGCGCGCTCGCCGCGGGCGTATCGGGCGAGCCGCTGGTGATCGGCGTGAGCGGACCGCTCACCGGGCAGGACGCGCAATACGGCGAGCAATGGAAGCGCGGCTTCGATCTCGCGCTCGACGAGATCAACGGCAGCGGCGGCATCCATGGCCGCCCGCTCGCGGTGGATTTCCAGGACAGCCGCAGCGACCCGCGCCAAGCGGTCGCGATCGCGCAGAAGTTCGTCGCCGATCCGCGCATCGTGATCGAGCTCGGCGACTTCTCCAGCGCGACGTCGATGGCCGCGTCGCCGATCTACCAGCGCGGGCAGCTGATTCAGTTCGGCTTCACGAATTCGCATCCCGATTTCACGAAGGGCGGCGACTACCTGTGGAGCACCGCGCTCAGTCAGGCCGAGGAGCAGCCGCTGCTGGCGCGTTACGCGGTGAAGGAGCTCGGCTTCAAGCGGATTGCGGTGCTGTACCTGAACACCGACTGGGGCCGCACGAGCAAGGACATCTTCGCGAAGGCGGCGGCGGGGCTCGGCGCGCAGGTCGTCGCGGCCGAAGGCTACCAGCCGGCGGAGAAGGACTTCCGCTCGACGCTCGTGCGCATCGGTGCGTCGAAGCCCGATTCGATCGTGCTGATCTCGTATTACGCCGACGGCGCGCAGATCGTGCGTCAGGCGCGTAGCGCGGGCCTCGCGTTGCCGATCGCGGCGGTCGGCTCCGTGTATTCGCCGAAATTCCTCGAACTGGGCGGCACGGCCGTGGAAGGCGTCTATACCGAGTCGAACTTTTTCCCGGCCGAACCGCGTCCGGAAGTGCAGGCGTTCGTGCAGCGCTATCGCGCGAAATATCATGCGGATCCCGATTCGTTCGTGGCGCGCGCGTACGACGCGCTGATCCTGTCGGCCGACGTGCTGCGCCGCTACGGGACCACGCGTGCGGCCGCGCACGACGGCTTCGCGAAGGTGAGCGACGTGCCGAGCGTGATCTTCGGCAAGGTGCGCTTCGACCCGCAGACGCGCCGTGTCGCGGGCGCCCGCACCGTCTATCTCGTGGTGAAGCAGGGGCAGTGGGCGCTGTGGGACGGCGCGAAGCCGCAGCTCGCCGCGCGCTGATCCAGCGCGCGCCCTGACCCGCATGCTTTCGACGGACGTATCGTGATGGCTTCCTGGCTCGACTACACGCTCAACGGTCTCATCGTCGGCAACATCTACGCGTTGCTCGCGGTCGGGCTCGCGTTGATCTTCGGCGTGTCGCATCTGATCAACTTCGCGCACGGCTCGGTCTACATGGTGGGCGCGTTCGTCGGCTGGCTGTGCCTGACGCGCTTCGGCCTGCCGCTGCCCGTCGCGCTCGCGGCGGTGGTCGCGGGCTGCGCGGCGCTCGGCATCGCGATCGAGCGCATCGGGCTGCGGCCGTTGCGCCACGCGGCGCGGATCGCGCCGCTGCTCGCGACGATCGGCATCAGTTTCATCCTCGATCAGCTCGTGCGGCTCGTGTTCGGCGCCGATCCGCGCGCCGTGCCGACGCCGTTGCCCGACTGGCACGTGCGGATCGCGGGCGCGACGCTCGGCGCGCTCGACCTGCTGATCGCGGGCATCGGCATCGCGGCGGCCGCACTGCTGTACGGATTCCTGCGCTTCACGCGGCTCGGCTGGGCCGTGCGCGCCACTGCGCAGGACCGCGACGCGGCGCTGCAAATGGGCGTCGACGTCGATCGCGTGAACCAGGCCGTGTTCGCAATCGCATGCGCGCTCGGCGGCGTCAGCGGGCTGCTGGTCGGCATGTACTACAACAGCATCGATCCTGCGATGGGCTTCCAGGCGACGCTCAAGGGCGTGGTCGCGCTGCTGATCGGCGGGCTCGGCAACGTGCCGGGCGCGATTGCGGGCAGCCTGCTGCTCGGTCTCGTCGAAAGCTACGGCGTCGCGCTGTTCGGGACGAGCTATCGCGACCTGTTCGCGTTCGGGCTGCTGATCGTGTTCCTGGTATGGCGGCCGAACGGGCTGTTCAGCGCGAAGCGCGCGCTGCCGCCCGAGCCGATGACCGGCACCTTCCTCGCCGCTGCGAGGCACGTACGCGTGCCGCGCCCGGCCGTCGCGGCGCTGATCGTGCTGGCTGCCGCGCTGCCGTGGCTCGGCGCGTCGCCGTATGTGCTGCAGACACTGACCAACGCGTGGCTGTATGGGCTGCTCGCACTGAGCCTCACGCTGGTGGCCGGCACGGTCGGGCAGATCTCGCTCGGCCATGCGGCGCTGCTCGTGATCGGCGCGTATGCATCGGCGCTGCTGTCGTCGGATCTCGGCTGGTCGCCGGCTGTGACGATCCCGTGTGCGGGCGCGATCACCGCGGCGCTCGGCACGCTGCTCGTCTATCCGGCATTCCGCTTGCGCGGCCACTACGTGTCGATCGCGACGCTCGGCATCGGCGAAGTGGTGAGCCTCGTGATCCTGAACTGGGACGGTCTCACGCGCGGCCCGCTCGGCATCACCGGCATCGCGCCGCTGCCGTGGGCGAGCACCGCGCGCGCCGCGTACTGGTTCGCACTCGCGGTGCTCGTCGTGCTGGCGCTGCTGCAGGTGCGGCTGCTGCGCTCGCATCTCGGCCGTACGCTGCGCGCGGTGCGCGAGGACGACGTCGCCGCACGCGCGCACGGCATCGCGCCGAATCGCTACAAGGCGATCGCATTCGCGGTCGGCGGCGTGGCGGCCGGCGTGAGCGGCGGAATCGCCGCGCATCTGTACAGCTACATCAATCACCAGACCTTCGATTCGCAGGTCTCGATCCTTGCGTTGACGATGGTGATCCTCGGCGGGCTCGGCAACGTGCTTGGCGGTATCGTCGGCGCGGTTGCGCTGATCGGGCTGCCCGAGCTGTTCCGCTGGGCGGCCGACTATCGGATGCTGATCTACGGCGTCGTGCTGGTGCTGCTCGTCCGGTTCCGGCCGCAGGGCCTGCTCGGCACCGTGTAAGGAGAAATGCGATGACCACTCGTCGACCGTTGCTCGACGTGCGCGGATTGACACGCCGCTTCGACGGCGTGACCGCGCTCGACGCCGCGAGCCTGACGCTCGCCGACGGCGAATTGCTGAGCGTGATCGGCCCGAACGGCGCGGGCAAGTCGACGCTGTTCAACCTGATCGCGGGCGCGGACCGTCCCGACGCCGGCTGCGTGACGTTCGACGGGAGCGACATCACCGGCGTCGCACCGGAGCGGCTCGCGGCGCTCGGCATCGCGCGCACGTTTCAGCACGGCCGCGTGTTCGGCAACCTGAGCGTGCTCGACAACGTATTGATCGGCGCCCATGCGCGGCTGCGGGCGGCGCGACGCGGCTGGCCGGTGCTCGGCGCGGCGGCCGAGGTATGGCGCGCGCTGGTGCGGCCCGCGTCGGTGCGGCGCGAGGAAGCCGCGTTGCGCGCCGAAGCGCGCGACATCGTCGCGCGATTCGGCGAGCGGCTCGCGCCGCGCATCGATCACCCGGCGCATAGCCTGTCGTATGCGAACCGCCGACGCGTCGAGATCGGCCGCGCGCTCGCGCTGCACCCGCGCTTGCTGCTGCTCGACGAGCCGACCGCCGGGATGAACGAGACCGAGACCGCCGAGATGCTGCAACTGATCCAGTCGCTGAAGGCGGGCGGCCTGACGATCCTGCTGATCGAACACAAGCTCGAGCTCGTGATGCGCGTATCCGATCGCGTGATGGTGCTCGACAACGGCGTGAAGATCGCCGAAGGCGCGCCGCGCGACGTGCGGCACGATCCGCGCGTGATCGAGGCCTATCTCGGGCGCCGCCATGCGGACGCCGCGCGCGCGGCGGCATGAGCCCACCATTTTCTGGAGCTGACCTCGCGATGACCGACACGCTGCTGAAACTGGAGCACCTCGACACGTTCTACGGACCGGTGCAGGTGCATTTCGACGTGAGCTTCGAGGTCGGCCGCGGGCAGATCGTCAGCCTGCTCGGCGGCAACGCGAGCGGCAAGTCGACGACGATGAAGCTGATTCTCGGGCTGATGCGGCCGCGGCGCGGCGTCGTGCGCTTCGACGGCGACGACGTGACGTCGCTCGCGACGCCGCAGCGCGTCCGGCGCGGGATCGCGGCGGTGCCCGAGGCGCGGCGGCTGTTCGGCGACATGAGCGTGCGCGAGAACCTGTTGATGGGCGCGTACACGCGTGGCGACCGCGCGGCGGTCGCCGACGATTACGCGCGCGTGCTCGACCTGTTTCCGCGCGTGAAGGAGCGGCTCGCGCAGCGTGCGGGCACGCTGTCGGGCGGCGAGCAGCAGATGCTCGCGATGGCGCGTGCGCTGATGGCGCGGCCGAAACTGATCTGCATGGACGAGCCGACGATGGGCTTGTCGCCGCTCTACGTCGACAAGGTGCTCGAACTCATCGATGCGATCAACCGGCAGGGCGTGACGGTGTTCATGGTCGAGCAGAACGCGAGCCTCGCGCTGGAGATCGCGCACTACGGATACGTGTTGCAGACGGGGCGCGTCGCGCTCGAAGGGCCGGCGAGGGCGCTGCTCGACGACGAACGCGTGCGCGATGCGTATCTCGGCGGGGATGCCGTGACGGCCTGACGGCGGCAGTATGCTGCGTGCTCACGCTCCCCGCCCACTCCCCACCGCCCGTGGAAACGTCAACACGACCGCAAACCCGCCCGCATCGGGAAACGCGAATCCGACGCGCCCGCCGTGCGCCTTCATCACCTCCTGCACGATCGCGAGCCCGAGCCCCGAGCCCGTGCGGCGCTCGCTGCCGTCCGCCGCGATCCGCACGAACGGCTGCAACGCCGCGTCCCAATGCTCGCGCGCGATTCCGCGGCCGTTGTCGGTGACGGTGAGCGTGACGCCATCCTCCGCATTGCCCGCCGTCGCGACCGACACGACGATATCGTCCGCATGTCCGTGCAGCAGCGCGTTGTGCAGCACGTTCGACAACGCCTCCTGCAGGCTGATCGCATCGCCGTCGATCCACGCTTGCGGTGCATCGCTCGCGAACGCAACGGCCACGTCGCGCGCGCCGGCGAGCGGAATCGCGCGGCCGAGCACGTCCTTCGCGAGCGCGACGAGCTCGACCGGTTGCAGCGGCACCGCCTCGGTGCGGTGGATCACCATCGCGTGATTGAGCAACTGCCCGGTGAGACGTCCGACATCGGCGCAGGTCGCGCGCAACGCATCGAGCCGCGCCGCATGCCGGGCCGGATCGTGTTCGCCGTCGAGCAGCTCGATCTGCGCGTCGAGCCGCGCGAGCGGCGTGCGCATCTGGTGCGCTGCATCGGCGATGAAGCGCTGCATCGCGTTGATCCGCTCGGCCAGCCTTCGCATCAGCCCGTTGATCGAGCCGATGATCGCGTCGATCTCGCTCGGCGTGTCGACGGCCACCGGCCGCAGGTCGGCCGGGTCGCGCGCGGCGATGATCGCGCCGATCTGCGCGAGCGGGCGCAGGCCGCGCCGGATCGCGAGCCCGCTTGCGCCGATCGCGAGCACGCTCATCAACACGATCAGCGTCCACACCTTGATGCTCATGTCGTTGGTCAGCTGCTGCCGCGCGTTCGTTGTCTGCGCAACGGTGACGATCGCCCAGCCCGGCGTGCTCTCCTCGGGCATGTAGCGCGCGATGGTCGCGGTGCGCACGCGATGCCCCTGGTACACGGCGTCCGCGAACGCCGGCCCCTGCTTCGCGGCGGCCGCCGTCGCGGGGCTCGCGAGATCGCCGTAGCCGGCCACGACGACGCCGCGCGAATCGACGACCTTGTAGTAGACGAGGTCGTAGCGCGACAGCGTCGACAGCGCGGCGACCGGCGGGTTCAGCGCGAGCACGCCGCCTTGCACGTAGAGGTTTTCCGCGACCTGGATCGACGCGCCTGCAAGCAGCTGGTCGTACGCGCGCTCCGCCGCGACGCCCGCGTAGTAGCGCGCGATCGCGGCGAGCGCGAGCGCGCCGGTCGCGACGACGAGCGCGATCAGCAGCAGCGTGCGGCCGAACAGCGTCTTCGGGAACCAGTCAGTGCGCGGCAATCTGATACCCCATCCCGCGCGCGGTGCGGATCTCGACCGAGCTGCCGTGCAGCTTCCTGCGCACGCGCGTCACGTACTGCTCGACCGCATTCGCGCTCGGCTCGTTGCCGAAACTGAACAGCTGGTTCAGCAGCTCGTCCTTCGAGAAGATTCGCTGCGGGCGGCTCGCGAGAATCTCGAGCAGCGCGAACTCCTGGCGCGACAGCGACAGCGGCTGGCCGTCGAGCTCCGCGAGCCGGCTGCTGCGGTCGATCACGAGGCCGCCGAGCGTCAGCACGTCGTTCGCATGACCGCTGTTGCGGCGCAGCAGCGCCTGCACGCGCGCATCGAGCTCGCGGTAGTCGAACGGCTTCACGAGGTAGTCGTCGGCGCCGAGGCCGAGGCCGCTCACGCGGTCGTCGATCGCCGAGCGCGCGGTGACGAGCAGCACCGGCGTCGTGCTGCCCGCCGCACGCAGGTTGCGCAGCACGGCGAAGCCGTCGAGGCCGGGAAGGTTCGCATCGAGCACGACGAGATCGAAGCGCTCGACGCGCAGCAGGCTGTTGGCGGTCGCGCCGTCGGTTTCGTGGTCGACCGCATGGCCGAGCCGCGTGAGCCGCGCGCGGATCGCCGCGCCGATTTCGGCATCGTCCTCGACGACGAGAATGCGCATGGTGCCGTTCGCAATGAAGGGTTACGGGTTTCCCCGGGGGCGGGATCTCAGCATTTTCTCAGACTCGCCCGATAACCTGTGTTCAGCCGAAACGAGCGAAGACGGCATTAATACCAGAGGAGACGGCAACATGCAGCATCTGACGCGCACCGCGAGCGCGCGGCCCCATGCGCGACGCAGCGCAGCGCACGCCGGCCGGTCCGCGTGCGATCTCCGTTGCACGCGGAGCTGCGCGTGACGACGTCGCCGCGCCGACGTGCGCTCGTCGCCGCAGGCGCGGGCCTCGCGCTCGGCCTGCTGGCCGCACCGCCGCTCGCGCGTGCGAAGCCGCGTACGGTACGGATCTCGAAAGGATATGGCGTGCTGTATCTGCCGCTGCTCGTGATGGAGAAGCAGCGGCTGTTCGAGCGTCACGCGGCGCGGCATGGGCTGCGCGACGTCGTCCTCGACTGGGTGCTGCTCGACGGCGGCAACTCCGTGAACGACGCGATGATGGCCGGCACGCTCGATTTCGCGGCGGCCGGCGCGCCGGGCTTCATCGAGCTGTGGGCGCGCGCACGCGGGATTCCGAACGTCGAGGTGATCGGCATCAGCGGCCTGTCGACGACGTCGCTGTCGCTGAATGCGAACCGGCCGGGCCTCGTCGCACTGCGCGACTTCACGCCGTCCGACCGGATCGCGGTGCCCGGCATTCGCACGTCGCTGTCGGCGGTGGTGCTGCAGATGGTCGCGAGCCGGCAGCTCGGCGCGCGCCATTTCGCGCAGCTCGATTCGATCACCGTGAACCTGCCGCACCCGCAGGCGATGCAGGCGCTGATCAGCCGCGACGGCGGCATCACCGCGCACTTCACGTCGCCGCCGTTCTCGACGCTCGAGCTGCGGCAGCCGGGCATTCATCGCGTCGTGAATTCGGTCGACGTGCTCGGGCCGCTGACGCTCGACGTCGTGTTCGCGCCGAAGCGGCTCGTCGATACGGAGCCCGCGCTGGCGATGGCGTTTCTCGGCGCGCTCGACGAAGCGAACCGGCTGATCGCGCAGGACCCGCGCGCGGCGGCCGCGCTGTATGCGGCGTCGTCGGGCGTCGGCGTGTCGCACGACGACGTGCTGCAGATGCTGGCCGCGCCCGACACGCGTTTCTCGGTGCGGCCGAACCAGCTGATGGACTACGTCGACTTCCTGTACCTCGCCGGCACGATCAAGGCGAAGCCCCGCGCGTGGCACGAGATGTTCGCGCCGATGCTCGACGCATACCGGCCGAGCTGAGCACCGATTCAACCGATACCACCGATATCACCGATTCCACTGAATAGCCGGGCGCGCGCGTCGCGCCGGTTCAACCGATCAGCAACCGATTCACGGAGGAGCCCGTAGTGAATGCCACCGATACCCTGGACCCCGCGTCCGCCGAAGAACAGCGCATCATGTCGAAGATCGCGCGGCGCCTGCTGCCGATCCTCGTCGTGATGTTCCTGATCGCATTCATCGACCGGCAGAACGTCGGCTTCGCGAAGCTGCAGATGGTGCACAGCCTCGGGATGACCGAAGCCGCGTTCGGCCTCGCGTCGTCGCTGTTCTTCATCGGCTACCTGCTGTTCGAAGTGCCGAGCACGCTCGCGCTGCATCGCTACGGCGCGCGCGTATGGCTCGCGCGGATCATGCTGACGTGGGGGCTCATCACCGTGCTGATGGGCTTCACCACGTCGATGCCGGCGTTCTGCTCGCTGCGCTTCCTGCTCGGCATCGCCGAGGCCGGCTTCTATCCGGGCGTCATCTACTACCTGACGCTGTGGTTTCCGCAGAGCTATCGCGCGAAGGTGCTCGGCATCTTCACGCTCGGCAGCGCACTCGCGAACATGCTGGGCTCGCTGGTCGGCGGCGTGCTGCTCGGCCTGAACGGCGTGTGGGGGCTCGCGGGCTGGCAGTGGGTGTTCGTGGCGACCGGCGTGCCGGCCGTGCTCGTCGCGATCGTCGTGTTCCGCGTGCTGCCCGCATCGTTCCGCGAGGCGCCGTTCCTCGACGAACGCGAGAAGCAGATCGTCGCCGCCGCGCTCGAACGCGAGAAGCCGGCGCAGGCCGTCCATGCGAAGCCGTGGGCTGCGCTGCTCGATCCGCGCGTGATGCTGTTCGCGGCCACCTACATGCTGATGTCGACGTCGCTGTACGGCGTCACGTACTGGCTGCCGACGCTGGTGAAATCGTTCGGCGTGTCGAGCAGCACGAACGGTCTGCTGAGCATGCTGCCGTGGGCGCTCGCGGTCGTGCTGCTGGTGTGGCTGCCGTCGAAGCTGCGCCGCGCGAAGAGCATCCTGCGCACCATCGCGATCGTCGCCGCGCTCGGCGCACTCGGCTTCCTGATGAGCCTCGTGCTGCCGTCCACACCGTTGCGCTTCATCGCGCTCGTGCTCGGCGGTGCGTGCATTCCGCTGCTGTATCCGTGCTTCTGGTCGATGCCGCCGCGCTACTTCACCGGCGCGCGCGCAGCGGCGAGCGTCGCGGCGATCAACTCGATCGGCAACCTCGGCGGCTTCTTCAGCCAGAACCTGATGCCGTTCGCGGGCAAGGTCACGGGCACCGCGTTCGGGCCGATGATCGTGCCGATCGTGTGCCTCGCCTTGCTCGGGATCGGCGCGCTGATCGCGTGGGCGCGCTCCGAGCGCACGATGGTCGCCGCGCAGGCGTGATGCGCCACGCCGCGCGCGCCGGCGTGCTCCTCGCCGGTCATTCCTGTGTGCGCGCGGCGTGGCGTGCGTCGTACGCGATCGCGACATGCGCGGCCGCCACCGGAACCTCCACCTCGACCGTCGTGCCTTCGCCGAGCGTCGTGTCGATGCGCAGCGTGCCGCCGACGAGGTAGGCGCGCTCGCGCAGGCCCACCAGCCCGAACGAGGCGGACTTGCGCGGCGCGCCCGGATCGAAGCCGGCGCCGTCGTCGCGAATCGTCAGCACGAGCGTCTCGTCGCGATACGCGAGCGCCACGCTCGCGCTCGACGCGGCCGCATGCCGCGCGACGTTCGCGAGCGCTTCCTGCGCGATGCGGAACACGGCGGTCGCATACGGCTCGTCGAGCTGCAATTCGCCGGGCTCGACGCGCAGCGTGCAAGCGACCCCATGACGGCGCTGGAAATCTTCGACGAGCCATTGCATCGCGGCCGCGAACCCGAGGTCGTCGAGCATCAGCGGGCGCAGGTCGGACGCGATGCGGCGCGTCGCGGTGACCGCGCCGCGCGCGAGCGCGTGCATCGCGCCGATCTTGCGGGCCAGGGTCGCGTCTTCCTGCGGCACGTGATCGAGCAGCCATTCGAGGTCGTTCTTCAGCGTCGCGAGCGTCTGCGCGAGTTCGTCGTGCAGCTCGCGCGCGATGCGGCGCTGTTCGGCCTCGCGCGCGCTCGCACTCATCGCCGCGATTTCCCGCAACTCCTCGCGCGACGCCTGCAGCGCCCGCTCCGCGCGCACGCGCTCCTCGACCTCGCGCCGCAGGTCGCGGTTCGACGCGCTCAACTGCGCGGTGCGCGCCGCGACACGCTGCTCGAGCCGTTCGTTCGCGTCGTTGAGCTGCGCGCTCTTCTGCACGACCAGCAGGTGCTGATAGCGCGCGCCGGCGAGCGCGTGCACCGTCTGCGCATGAAGCCGGCCGTTCTCGAACAGCAGCGCGAACAGCACGACGGCCGACGCGACGAGGCCGTAGGTGCGCCCCGCGTAGAAGCCGAGGTCGAAGCGCCCGTGGTTCAGCATCGACGACAACGCGATGTCGAACAGCCACGCGACCAGCACGATCATCAGCCACAGATCGAGCACCGAGTGACGGCGCCGCTGCCGCCACAGCAGCACGAGCGCCGCGAGGTTCAACCCCCAGACGACCGCGATCGCGTTCGTCATCGTCGCGGTCATCCGGTTGCCGTCCATGATGCGCGGCAGCAAATCGTGGCCGGCGGTCGCGAGCAACGCGAGCGCGGCGGTCGCGCCGGCGGTCAGCGCGATGCACAGCAGCACGGGAACCGCCGCGCGGCGCCGCTGCAGCGATGGGCTGCGCGTACGCGAGGCCGCGCGCAGCAGCGCGTATACGCCGAGCGCCAACGGAAAGCCGCCGTGCCAGAACAGATACAGCCATGCGGTGGTCTGCTCGCCGGCGCCGAGCAGGCCGGTCGGCGTGAACAGCCCCGGAAAGGTCAGCATGTGCGTGCCGGCCATGAAGCCCGTGAACAGGTAGCCGCCGGCGAGCGCGAGCAGCGATTTCTCGCGCAGGATCGCGAACTGGCCGAGCAGCAGCCCGGCCGTCACGATGTCGCTGACGACGATCGCCGACTGGTACACCGGAATGAAGCCCCATACCCGCGGCAGCTGCATGCGCGCGAACGGCGCGAGCGCGACGAAGATCGCGACCGACACGAGCACCGTCGCGAGCGCGAGCCGCCGCTCGCGCCGGCCCGGCGGCAGCGACGACATGAACATGTGTGACGGCTGCGGCGCGTCGTCGTCGGCGGCGGCCGGCTCGCGCATGCGGAACGCGGCCATCATGCGTCGCCCACGCCGAGATCGAGCTCGTGGCGCACTGCGTAGCGCACCAGCGCGGCCTCGTGCGGCAGATCCATCTTCTCCAGGATGCGGGTCTTGTAGGTGCTGACCGTCTTCGCGCTCAGCGCCAGCTCCGAGGCGATCCGCGTGACCGTCTGACCGGCTACGATGCGACGCATCACGTCGAGCTCGCGAGCGGACAGCCGTTCGTGCGGCAGCAGGTCGGCCGGCGTACGCAGCGTGCGCGCGAGGCTCTCGGCGGCCGACGGGCTGACGTACACGCCGCCCGCCGCGACCTTGCCGACGGCTTCCACCAGCGCGGTGCTCGCGCTGTCCTTGGTCAGGTAGCCGGTCGCGCCGGCCTTGAACGCGCGGGCGGCGTATTGCGTCTCCGCGTGCATCGTCAGCACCAGCAGCCGCAGCGACGGCGCGCGTTTCTTCAGCAGCCGGATCAGGTCGATGCCGGTCGGTCCCGGCATCGACAGATCGAGCAGCAGCACGTCGGCGGCGTGCCGTTCGGCGAGCGCCAGCGTGGCGTCGCCGTCGCTCGCCTCGCCGACGATGTCGAAGCCGCCGGCCGTCTCCAGGATGTGACGCAGCCCGTCGCGCATCACTGCATGATCGTCAGCCAGAATTACCCTGATCATCGAGCGGTTCTCTCCCGGATGGCGCCGCGTGGCCGCGGCTGTTCGTCCAACAATATATTCCGCCGCAGCGGCAAACGGTGTGCCCGATGTATCTTTTTGAGACACTTGAGCGGGGAATGCATATTGCAGCGAAACGATCGCCGCGTACAGGTGCAGGCGGCAGCGCCAGACGGGGCGGGCGTTTCCGCGTGGTCGTCGGCCGCCGGCCGGCGCCGCGGATCGCGGGACGGCCTGTTTAAGAGATAAACTGGTGAGCGATTGGAATGCGTCCCGCCGAAGGAATCCCGACGATGGTCGATCTCGTCCACATCCTGCCGTCCGTGCTGCCCGACGCCGTCGCGTGGGCCGGTGCGCAGGCCGCGCAGGGGCTTGCGCACGGCGCGCCGCTGACGCGCGCGCAGCACGCCGATGCGCGCGCCGTCGGCGTCGCGCAGCCGGAGCTCATCCGCGTCGTGATCGCGGATCGGTTGCCGTTTCCCGATACGCCGACGCTGGGCGCGATCGCCCGCGACTCCGGGCTGCTCGCGCCGGAGACGATCGGCCTCACGCTCGGCCACGCGGTCTTCGTGCTGCGCGGCCACGACACGCGGCGTTTGCTCACCCATGAGTTTCGTCATGTCCATCAGTACGAGGAAGCCGGGTCGATCGGCGCGTTTCTCGCGCGCTATCTGCATGAAATCGCGACCGTCGGTTACCACGACGCGCCGCTCGAGGCGGACGCGCGGCAGCACGAGTTCGACTGACGCTGCCCACGGGCGCGCACGCGCATCGACGAAGCCGCACGCCGCGGCGATGCGCCCGCTGCCGGCGCGACGCGCAGTGATGCCCGGCGGCCCGCGATGAGCGACGCGATCCACGGCTGGCTGGCCGCGATCGGCGCGCATCCGCTGCTCGTGCTGGCGGTCGTGTTCGTCGTCGCCTGTGCCGAATCGATCGCGCTGATCGGCACGATCGTGCCGGCCGGCGCCGTGATGTTCGCGGCCGGCACGCTGATCGGCGCGGGCGCGCTCGACGCCTGGACGACGCTCGGCGTCGCGGCGGTCGGCGCGATCGTCGGCGACGGCGTCAGCTACGAGCTCGGCCGCCGCTATCGCGGCGCGATTCGCAACGGCTGGGTGCGCTTCGGCTACGCGAACGCCTATGCGCGCGGCGAGCAGTTCGTGTTGCGCCACGGCATGAAGAGCATCGTCCTCGCGCGCTTCCTCGCGCCGGTGCGCGCGGTCGTGCCGGTCGTGGTCGGATGCGCGACGCTGCCGCGACGCGCGTTCTATCCGGTCAACATCGTCTCGGCGCTGATCTGGGCGCCCGTGCACGTCGCGCCCGGCATTCTGTTCGGTGCGTCGGCCGCGCTGGCCGCCGCGATCAGCGTGCGGGTCGCGGCGATTCTGCTGGTGGTGGCCGCGCTCGTCGCGCTCGTATGGATCGGCGTGCGCCTCACGCTGCGGCGCGGCTGGCCGTTGCTGCGCCGCATAGCCGCCGCGGGCATGCACGCGTGCGCGCGGCGCTGGCCGCGCTTCGGCACGCGGCTGCACGCGGCGATCGAAGCGCTTCGGCGGCTGCCGGGCGCCGTGCCGGTGCTCGCGCTGCTGTTCGTCGGCTGCGTGTGGCTGTTCGGCGACGTCGTGCGCGACGTCGTCGCGAACGATCCGCTCACGCATGCCGACATTGCGCTGTACTCATTTCTGCAGAACCTGCGCACGCCGCCCGTCGATGCGGCGATGCGCGCGCTGGCCGTGCTGCATGGACGCGATACGGGGCTGATCGTCGCCGCTGCGTTTCTCGTCTGGCTGATGATCCACCGCTGCTGGCTGACGTCGGCGTGGTGGGCCGCGACGGTCGGCGTCGCGGTCGTGCTCGCGCCGGCGTTCGGCGCCGGCGCGCTCGGCACGACGCCCGCGAGCCTGCCGCCCGGCACCTTGCACGTGCCGCTGCCCGACGCCGACGCGGCGTTCGCGATCGTCGCGAGCAGCGGCATCGGCTGGCTGCTCGCGCGCGACCGGCCCGCGCTGTGGCGCGTGCCGGTCGTCACGGCCGTCGTGCTGTGGATCGTACTGGGCGGCTTCGCGCGGCTCTATGTGGGCGACACCTGGCTGTCGGGGCTGATCGGCGGCTGGAGCCTCGGGCTCGCCTGGTTCGCGGTGCTGGCCGCCACCTATGCGTACTGGCGGGTGCGCGAGCACGTGCAGCCGCGCGGCGCGCTGGTCGCGCTGGTGGTCGTCACGGCGACGGCCGGCGTGTGGACCGTGCCCGCGCAGTGGGCGCTCGATCGCGCGGCGCGTCCGCATGTGGGCGACGTCGTCGCGATGACGGTCGACCAGTGGCTGCGCGGCGGCTGGCAGCGCGTGCCGGTGCGACGCACCGAGATCGGCGGCGATCGCGAGGAGTATCTGCCGCTGCAATGGTGCGCGACGTCGGATACGCTCGATCGCCATCTGTCGCTGGCCGGCTGGCAACGCGCGACGCCGTGGTCGCCCGCGAGCGCACTGCGCTGGCTGCTGCCGCAGGCGCAGGCCGACGCGTTGCCGGTGCTGCCGCGCTACACGCACGGCGAGAGCACGCGGCGCGAGTTCGTGCGCGTCGATCCCGCGCGGCCGGACAGCCGTCTCGTGCTGCGGCTGTGGCGTTATCCGTACGTGTTGCAGGACGCGCTCGGCACGCGGCCGCTGTGGTACGGCGCGCTGTATCGCGAGACGCTGCATCGGCCCGCGCGGCTGATGACGATCGTGCGCACGACGACGGTCGACGATGCGGCCGCGATTGCGCAGGCACTCGACGTCGAGCCGAGGCTCGAACGCCCGCCGGCGGACATGCACGCGGCGCCGGCGACGGTGGTGCTCGTGTGGATGGTGCAGCCTTGATGCGCGCGCCACTCCGCTCCCATCCTTCAACCGCAAGGACCCCAATGATCACGCTTCGCCCGATGACCGAAGACGACTTCGCGCGTTTCTGGCCCACCTACCGCGCGGTCGTCGCCGCGCAGGAAACCTACGCGCTCGATCCCGCGCCGACGCTCGAAGCCGCGCGCACGCTGTGGCTCGATGCGCCGCTCTGCACCTGGGTGGCCGAACAGGACGGCGAGCTGCTCGGCTCGTACTTCCTGAAGGCGAACGCGGCCGGCCCCGGCAGCCACGTGTGCAACTGCGGCTACATGGTCAGCGAGGCCGCGCGGGGCCGCGGGCTCGCGCGCGCGATGTGCGAGCACTCGCAGCAGGTGGCGCGCCAGCGCGGCTTTCTCGCGATGCAGTTCAATTCGGTGGTCGCGACGAACGACGTGGCCGTCGCGTTGTGGCAGAAGCTCGGCTTCGAGATCGTCGGGCGCCTGCCGCGCGCGTATCGGCATGCGCGGCTCGGCTTCGTCGACTGCTTCGTGATGTTCAAGTGGCTCGGCGACGCAGCCGCCGCCGAAGCCTGACGCGCGCTCAGACGGCGAACGCGCCGTCGAACACGATCCGCTCGTCGAACGCGAGCGTGCCGCGCGCGAAGATCAGGTCGAGATGATGACTGCCGTTCGCGCCGCCGCCCAGACCGAGATGCAGGCCCGGGTGGCGTTCCTCGAAGCCGGCGTTGCGGCCGTACAGCGCGCGGATGCCGAGGTTCGTGCCGATCCCGAACTCCTCGATGCGCCGGTGATTGTCGTGGCGCTCGAGATAGGCGGCGAAGTCGCGCCGGAAGCCCGCATCGTCGCTGTCGAAACCGTCGATCAGGCTGTCGCGCACGTGCAGCGTCGCGAGCCGCTCGGCCACGCGGTATTTGATCGCGAACGGCACGGTGCCGAGGAAGGTGCCGCTGAACACGATCGAGCCGTTGAGGTCGGTGACGTGCGTCGCGATCTCGCCGGGCACGACGTCGAGGTTGCCCATGCCGTCGACGCTCGTCCATTTCTGGGCCGCGGCGAGCGAACCGCTGAGCCGGTTGCCGGCCTCGTCGATGAAATGGATCTGCGATGCGTGCGCGGCCGCTTCGATCAGCCGCGCGTTGCGCGCGGCGATGTCGTCGAGCGATTCGGCGAACGCCTCGTCGAGATGCGGGCCGTAATCCTTGAACAGCACCGACTTGTTCCAGTGCTCGACGATCGCGGGACGGATCGCCGCAAGAAACGGCGGGCCGCTCGGCGACGGCGTGGGCAGGCATGAGGAGTCGTACAGCAGCACGAACAGATCGGCCTGCGTGAGCGCGGCGGCGATGTCGTCGGGTGCGGTGTTTTCGAGGCTGAGAGTGGTCGCGTCGAGCGAGGCGGGCAGGGCGGAAAACGCGCGCAACGCGGTGTCGCGATTGCGGGTGTCGTAGCCGACCAGCAGTTTGCCCGTCTCGCCGCGTGCGAGCTTGTCGCGCAGCGCCGGATGAAAACCCAGCGCGCGATGCAGGTTCAGCATGCGTGTCTCCGGAAGCGGCGGAAGGGCCGCAGCCCTTCCGCGGGAACGGACGGGCCGCTCAGACCGGCCAGAGCGCGGTGCCGAACGGCACCACCGCATCCTCGACCATCATGTCGACGGCCTCGGGGTGCGTGTCTTCCTGCATCCAGTCAAGCAATTCGATCTGCTGGGTTTCCTGCATGTCAATTCTCCTGTGGTGAACAGCGATTCAACATGAAAGCACGGTAAGGGTATTACCGCCGCCCACCCGGTATTTCCTGAATGCCGGGCGAGTGGCGTCGATATTAGTCTGAGGATTTATCGAATGCAATGCATTGCTGCGTTTTTAGTCGTTCGTTGATAAACACGCGGAATTCGCGCCTGTCGGCGTGATCCGGGGCCGGATGAAGCCGAATCGATTCAAACGCGCGCGGCGATTTTTTTTGGAATATCGGCGATGGGAGCAATTCAGCGGGGAATTGTATTTTTTATAATTTCAATCGGCGTATGGCGGCTTCTTTTTTTGCATTCGGTCATGCGCAACATGCGCACGCACGACCGGCCGCGCTCGCGCGCCGGCGGTTGCCGATGCCGCACCGGGCACGCGCGGCGCGGCCGGTTTTCTGGCACCATCTGACGGCTTCCTCACGCGCGGCCACGGCCGCGCGCACGGCCGGTCAGGCTGGACGATTCGAACCATCATGGAGACACCGCGATGCGCGCAGCGCCGCCACCGCAGCATGCCGCCCGCGCACGGGCGGGCGCCGGCACGGCCGAAGCCGACCGGATGGCCGCTTGGCGGCTCGCGGTCCGGCTGTCGCTCGGCAGCGCGATCGCGCTGGGGCTCGCGCGCTTTTCGTATGCACTGCTGCTGCCGCCGATGAAGGCCGATCTCGGCTGGTCGTTCGCCGAGGCCGGCGCGCTCAATACGGCCAACGCGGCCGGCTATCTGCTCGGCGCGCTCGTCTTCCCGTTGCTGTCGCGGCGCTGGCGCGCGGGCACGCTGCTCACCGCCGGCTGCGTGCTCACCGTATCGCTGATGGCCGCTTGCGGGCTGGTGTCGGGCACCGACGCGCTGCTCGCCGCGCGCGTCGCGACGGGCATCGGCAGCGCGCTGATCTTCATCAGCGGCGGCGTGCTGGCCGCGCGGCTCGCGTCCGCGTCGCCACGCGACGCGGGGCTGCTGCTCGGCCTGTACTACGGCGGCACCGGCTGGGGGATCGTCGCGTCGTCGCTGCTGGTGCCCGCGACGCTCGTGCATCGCGCGCACGGCTGGCAACCGGCCTGGTTCGCGCTCGCAGTCGCGTGCGTGCTGTTCTCGGCGGCGGCCGTGTCGGCCGCGCGCCGCATCGAGCACGCGCACGCGGCAGCGGCCGTGCGGCGCGACGCCGCCGCGCCGGCCGCGATCGCCGGCCCCGCGCGCTTCGCGTTCGCGCTCGCGGGCTACGGGCTGTTCGGCGTCGGCTACATCGGCTACATGACGTTCATCGTCGCGCTGCTGCGCGGCGCCGGGATGAGCGGGACGGTGGTGGCCGCGTTCTACGTGATGCTCGGCGTGGCGACCGTCGTGTCGGCACGGCTATGGTCGACGCTGCTCGACCGGATGCGCGGCGGCCAGGCGCTCGCGGTGCTCAATGCGTTGCTCGGCGTGGCGACGCTGATGCCCGCGCTGTTCGTTCATCCGGCAGCGGCGTTCGCGTCGGGCGTGTTGTTCGGCGCGACGTTTCTGTCGGCGGTCGCGTCGACGACCGCGTTCGTGCGTCACAACCTGCCGCCGCAAGGCTGGGCGAAGGGCATCAGCGCGTTCACGACGGTCTTCGCGTTCGGACAGATCGCGGGGCCGGTCGCGATCGGCTGGGTGTCGGACAGCGCGGGGCTCGCGCGCGGGCTCGTCTATTCGGCGCTGACGCTGTTCGCGGGGGCTGGGCTGGCGGCGGCGCAGCGGGCGTTGCCGCGCCGCTGATCGCCGGCGCGCGGCCGGCGCGCACCGCGTCCGCGGAGGATGGCCGCGGCGCCGGCGATGGCGCACCCCCAACCCTCGACACTCACCGCTCGATCTGCCGATTCCAGCGCGTATCCCACTGCGTGCGATGCGCGTTGATCGCGGTCCAGTCGACCACCGTCACCTTGTGCAGCAGATCGTCGACGTTGCCGAGGCTCTGCTGCATCGCGGCGGGCATCTTCGCGAGCCGGTTGGTCGGGATCTGCCTGCCGGCCTCGGCCGCCTTCGTCTGCGCGGGGGCCGACAGCAGGAACTGCGCGAGCTTCTGCGCGAGTTGCGGGTCCGGGTTGTTCGCCACCACGCACAGGTCGACCAGCAGCAGCACCGGCCCTTCCTTCGGGTTCGCATAGGCGACCGGAATGCCCTTGTCCTGGAGATCGCCGACACCGGTCGGGGTCAGCGGGAACAGGCCGGCTTCGCCGGTCTGCACCATCTCGGAGATCTTCGCCGAGTTCGGAATGTACTCGACGACGTTCGGCCCGACCGTGCTCGCCCACTTGCTGAAGCCCGGCTCGACGTTCTGCTCGCTGCCGCCGAGCAGCCGGTTGATCGCGAGGAATCCGTGCAGCCCGAAGGTGCTGCTCGATGCGGACTGGAACACGACCTTGCCCTTGTATTTCGGATCGGCGAAATCGAGCCACGACGTCGGCGGCGCCCAGCCCTTTTCCGCGAACAGTTTCCGGTTGTACGCGATGCCCGTCATGCCGAGCTGCACGCCCGCGCCGACGTCGTCCTTCATCCGCGCGAACGGATACAGCTCCTTGAGCACCGGCGAATCGTCGAGCTTCTGGCACACCCCCAGGCTCACCGCGCGCGCCATCACGCCGTCGTCGAGGAACGCGACGTGGATCTGCGGCTTGTTGCGATTCGCAAGCAGCTTCGCGAGCACGTCCGACGACGTGCCGGGCACGACGACGACCTTCACGTTGTTCGCCTTCTCGAACTCGGGCAGCACCTGGCTCGTATAGGCCTTCTCCATCGGGCCGCCGTTCATGCCGACGTAGATCGTCCTGGTTTGCGCGGACGCGGGCGCGACGGCGCACGCGATGCAGAGGGCGGCCGCCGCCGCGATCGTTGCGGGCAGTTTCATCGTTGGGTCTCCTGTTGACGGATAGGGGCGCTCGGCGCGGCTTCGCGGAAGAAGCGGCCGATCGAGAATGCACTGAGCGGCGTGGCGGTTTCGCCGGCCGTGACGAGGTCGGCGAGCACTTCGCCGACGCCCGGCGCGAGCAGGAAGCCCCCGCCGGAAAAGCCGAACGCATGCAGCAGCTTCGGTGTCGTACGGCTCGCGCCGATGACGGGGTTGTGGTCCGGCGTGCAGCCTTCGACGCCGCTCCACGTGCGGATCAGCAGCGCGTCGCGCAGCGCGGGCAGCAGCGCGCACGCGTCGCGCATCACCGCGCGCGTCGTGTCGACCGACGGCTGGCCGAACTCGCCGTCGCCGCGGCCGCGTCCGCCGCCGATCACGCAGTTGCCGCGCGCGACCTGCCGCGCGTATACGCCGCCGCCGTACACGCCCAGGTTGTGCGTGATGAACGGCGGCAGCGGCTCGGTCACCCACATGTTCGGGTAGATCGGCTCCATCGGCACCGCCTCGCCGAAGCGTTCGGCGATCGTGTTCGCCCACGCGCCGGCCGAGTTGATCAGCCACGTCGCGACGCATGTGCGCGCGCCCGCATGGATGTGAAACTGCGTGCCGTCGTGTCGCACGTCGTCGACGGGCGCGTGTTCGAACACGTCGGCGCCGGCCGCGCGCGCCGCGCGCGCAAACGCGGGCGACACGATGCGCGGGTTCGCGTGCCCGTCGGTCGCGCACAGCGAGCCGCCGAGCGCCGCGCTGCCGAGCCACGGGTAGCGGCGGCGGAACGCCGCGCCGCGCATCACTTGCAGCGGCAGGCCGTGCTCGCCGGCGAGCGTCGCGTATGCATCGAGCGCGTCGAGATCGGCGTCGCTGCGCGCGAGCCGCAAGTGGCCGGACACGACGAACTCGCCGTCGCTGCCGATCAGCTCGGGCAGCCGATCCCAGATGCGCCGCGCGCGCAGCGCGAGCGGCAGCTGTTCGGCCGGGCGGCCCTGGCAGCGCACGCCGCCGTAGTTGACGCCGCTCGCCTGCGCGCCGCAATCGCGGCGCTCGAACAGCGCGACGCGCAGCCCGCGCCGCGTCAGCGCGAGCGCCGCCGACGCGCCCACCAGCCCGCCGCCGACGATCGCGACATCGTAACGGCTGCGCTCATTCATCGCGCGCCTCGTCGGGAATCGTCGCGACGTCGTCGCTTGCGAGTGCGGCCGCGATCGGAAACGGCTTCACCGGCGGTTGCGCGCGCAACCGTCCGACCTCCGCCAGCGGGCGGCCGGTTTCGGCGGCGAGCACGCGCGCGGCCGCGTCCGCGCACATGCGGCCCTGGCAGCGGCCCATCCCGGCACGCGTCAGCGCCTTCAGCCGGTTCAGTTCGGTTGCTGCGCCGTCGCGAACACAGCGGCGCAGCGTGCCCGCATCGATCTCCTCGCAGCGGCACACGATCGTGTCGTCGGGGCAGCGTGCGGCGAGCTCGGGCGGCGGCGCGAACGCCGCCTCGAGGCCCGCGCGGAACGCACCGAGCCGCGCCAGCGTGCGCTCGAGCGCGGCCGCGCCGGGCTTGCCGGAGGGCGAGCCCGACGCGAAGCCGGCATCGTCGAGCAGTGCGAGCGCCGCGCGCCGGCCCGATGCTTCGGCCGCGTCGGCGCCCGCGATGCCCGCGCCGTCGCCGGCGACGTAGACGCCGCGCATCGACGTGCGGCCGGCCGCGTCGCGCTCCGGCAGCCACGCGCCGCTCAGCGGATCGAAGCGGAACCGGCATCCGGCGAGATCGGCGAGCTGCGTTTCGGGGCGAAGCCCGAAGCCGAGGCCGAGCGCATCGCAGTCGAGCATGTGCGCGTCGCCGTCGGCCGCACGCCACGCGAGCCCGCGCACGTGCTGGTCGCCGAGCACGCGCTCGAGCGTCACGCCGGTTTCCACCGCAACGCCGTGCGCGCGCAGCCAGCCGATGTAATACAGCCCCTTCGCGAAGGTCGTCGGCATCCGCAACAGCGCGGCGGCTGCCGCCGTCTGCTGACGCAGCGGGCTCGTATCGAGCACGGCCGTGACCTGCGCGCCGGCTTTCGCATATTGATAGGCGACCAGATACAGCAACGGCCCGGTGCCGGCGAACACGACGCGGCGGCCGATCGCGCAGCCCTGCGCCTTCAGCGCGACCTGCGCGCCGCCGAGCGTGTAGACGCCCGCGAGCGTCCATCCGGGCACTGGCAGCATGCGGTCGGTCGCGCCGCTCGCAACGATCAGGCGCGAAAACGGCACGGTCGTTTCGCGGCCGTCCTGCAGCGTGTCGATACGGCCCGTGCCGCACGCCCACGCGAGCGTGTTCGGCCGGTAGTCGACGTGCGGCAGCAGCGCGGCCATGGTGCGGTGCACGGCGTCGGCCTTCGCGGCGTCGAAGCCGTACAGCGTGCGCTTGCCGCGCGTGAACGCGTGCCCGGCCGGCGGCTGCCGATAGATCTGCCCGCCCCAGCGTGCGTTCTCGTCGATCACGACGGGGCGCAGCCCCGCGTCGACCAGCGCCTCGGCCGCGCGCACGCCCGCCGGCCCCGCGCCGACGATCACCGGCTGCAGCGCGGCCGTCACGACGCGGCTCCGGTCGCGGCCGGCTGCGCGGCCGTCGTCACGAGGCGCATGCCTTCGGCGATCGGCGTGGAGCACGCGCGCAGCCGTGCGCCGGCCTCGGTGCGCACCCAGCAGTCCTGGCACGCGCCGATCAGGCAGAAGCCGGCACGCGGCTGGCCGCTGAATTCGCTCACGCGCACGCGACGCTGCGCGACGAGGATGGCGGTGAGCACGGTATCGCCGGCGAGCGCCTGCGCGGCGCGGCCGTCGAGCGTGAACCTGACCGCCGTGCGTCCGTGTTCGGCGACGCGCACGAACTGCGCGCCGTCGTCGGCGATATCGGTGGAGCGGGAAGCGGAAGTCGTCATCAATGTTGGCCGATCAGGATGCGGTTCAGGCCGTACACGCGATCGAGCAGCAGCATCGCGCCGGCGGTGATGAAAATGACGAGCGCCGACACCGACGCCATCATCGGGTCGATCGATTCGGTCGCGTACATGTACATGCGCACCGGCAGCGTGACCGTCTGCGGCGACGTGACGAAGATCGACATCGTCAGCTCGTCGAAGCTGTTGATGAAAGCGAGCAGCCAGCCGCCGGTGATGCCCGGCACGATCATCGGCAGCGTGATGCGGCGGAAGATCGTCCACGGGTCGGCGCCGAGCGAGCACGCGGCCTGTTCGATGCTGCGGTCGAGCCCCGCGACCGACGCGAGCACGAGCCGCATCACGAACGGCGTGATGACGATCGTGTGCGCGAGCACGAGCCACGCGAACGAGCCGGTTGCGCCGATCAGCGCGAACAGGCGCAGCAGCGCGATGCCGAGCACGAGGCCAGGAATCACCAGCGGCGACAGCAGCAGGCCGTTCACGAACGCGCGGCCGGGGAACGTCGCGCGCCCGATCGCGAGGCCGGCCGGCAGGCCGAGCGCGAGCGACAGCGTCGCCGACGCGAACGCGAGCTTCACGCTGTTGGCGAACGCCGTGATGAAGTCCGGATAGTCGAGGATCGCGCGGAACCAGCGCAGCGACAGTCCGTGCGTCGGCAGCGTCAGCGTTTCGTCGGGCGTGAACGCGACCAGCACGACGATCGCGAGCGGCGCGAGCACGAACAGGATCACGAGCGTGTGGAACGCCAGCGCGACAGGGCCGTTGTTTCTCATCGGGAAGCGCCTCCGAGGCTGCGCGCGTAGCGGCGTTCGAGCACGCGGTAGTAGGTGAGCATCACGACGAGATTCGCGACCAGCAGCAGCACGGCGATGGTCGCGCCGAGCGGCCAGTTCAGCGAGCCGAGGAATTCGTCGTAGACGGCGGTGGCCGCAACCTTCAGCCGGCGTCCGCCGAGCAGGCCGGGAATCGCGAACGCGCTCGCCGACAGCCCGAACACCATCAGGCTGCCCGACAGCACGCCGGGCATCAGCTGCGGCACCACGATGCGCCGCAGCGTCGTGAACGGCGATGCGCCGAGCGACAGCGCCGCGTGCTCGGTTTGCGGATCGAGCCGTTGCAGGGCCGTCCACACGGGAATCACCATGAACGGCAGCATCACGTGGACGAGCGCGATCACGATCGCGAACGTCGTGTACTCGAGCTTGTACGGCCCGAGCCCGACGAGCGCGAGCGCCTGGTTCGCGAGGCCGCCCGTGTTGAGCAGCATGCTCCAGCCGAATGCGCGCACGACCACCGAGACGAGCAGCGGCGCGAGGATGACGAGCAGGAACAGCGAACGCCACGGGTCGCGCATCTTCGACAGCACGTACGCTTCCGGCGTGCCGATCGCGACGCAGATCGCGGTGGTCAGCGCGGCGATGCCGAAGGTGCGCGCGAAGATCGCGTGGAAGTACGACGAGCCGAGCACCTCCGCGTAGTGACCGAACTGGAACGCGGCGCTCGGGCCGGTGGCCGGATCGAAGCGGTAGAACGTGAGCGCGAAGGTCATCGCGAGCGGCGCGAGCACGAGCGCCGCGAACAGCGCGAACGCCGGCGCACACATCAGCCACAGCGGCGCATGGGCGCGCCACGTCGCGCGCGGCGGACGCGGGGCGGCCGCGCGTGCCGGCGGCGTAGCGGTGCTCGTATTGGTGCTCGTGCTCGTGCCGCGTTGCGCGGGATCGGCCGGCAGCGGTCGGGCAGGCCGTGCCATTCAGGCCTCCCCGCGCATCACGCGCACCGCGTCGCTGTGCCAGTCGACGCCGACCGGCGCGCCTTCCTCGAGCGGCTCCGCGCCTTCGTTCTGGCAGCACACGAGCACTTCGCCGAGTGCGCTGTCCACGCGGTACAGCCACTGGCTGCCGAGGAAGAAGCGGCTCGTGACGGTCGCGGCGAAGCGGCCCGCGCCCGGCGCGCACAGCCGCAGCTTCTCGGGGCGGATGCATACCGACACGGCGTCGCCGACGCGCACGTCGCGCTCGTGCATCGGCAGATGCGCGGTGCGGCCCGTCTCGGCGAGATCGTGGCCGAGGTCGATGCGAATCGCATCGCCGTCGTGCGCGACGACCGTGCCGGGCAACAGGTTCGCCTTGCCGATGAACTGCGACACGAAGCGGTTCTCCGGGCGTTCGTACGCGCGGTACGGCGTGTCGGTCTGCGTGATGCGGCCGGCTTCCATCACGACCACGCGGTCGCTGATCGACAGCGCCTCGGACTGATCGTGCGTGACCATGATCGTCGTCGTGCCGATCTTGCGCTGGATCGCGCGCAGTTCGAACTGCATGTCCTCGCGCAGCTTCGCGTCGAGGTTCGACATCGGCTCGTCGAGCAGCAGCACCGGCGGCTCGATCACCACCGCGCGCGCGATCGCGACGCGCTGCCGCTGCCCGCCGGACAGCTCGCGCGGAAAACGCTGCGCGAGCGCATCGAGTCGCACCAGCGACAGCGCCGCGCGGATGCGCTCCGCGCGCTCGGCCTTGTCGACGCCGCGCATGTCGAGGCCGAAGCCCACGTTCTGCTCGACGCTCATGTGCGGAAACAGCGCATAGCTCTGGAACACGATGCCGAGGCCGCGGCGATTCGGCTTCATGTGCGTGATGTCCTGCCCGTCGAGCGCGATGCGCCCGCGCGTCACGTCGACGAAACCGGCGATCATCTGCAGCGTCGTGGTTTTGCCGCAGCCCGACGGCCCGAGCAGCGACACGAACTCGCCTTGCTCGACCGACAGGTTGACGTCCGCGACGGCGGTGAGCTCGCCGTACGTTTTCGTCAGATCCGTAAGCGTGAGAAACGACATGGGAGGCTCCGGTTCGCACACCGGAGCGCCGGTGCGTCATTGACGCGGACTCTAGCCAGCCATATTTCGGCGCGTCAATTTCGAATTCTGCTCAACGAGAGGAATTTCGGAAAAATTCCGGTGAACGGAATGAATCGACGAAGCGGGTGCGATTCGTTCCGTTGGATGAAGGGCGGCCGTGCCGCGAAAAACGCACGTCAATCCCGTGCACACCCGGATGCCCGCGGTTTTTCGGCGGGACCACAATGGCGGCTCACCCTATTCCATTCAATGAAATCATCGAGGAGCGCCGGTATGCAGGAACCCGATTCGCGCGGAACGTCGGCGGAAGCGCCCGTGCGGCAGCCGGACGACGCCAGCGGCGCAGCGGGCGTCGGCATGCTGCAGCGTGCGTTCGCGATCCTGCGCGCGCTGGCGGGCATGCAGCAGGACGGCGTGCGCGTCACGCACCTCGCGAAGGCCGTCGGCCTCACGCAAGGCACCGCGCATCGCATCCTGCAGTCGCTGATCGCCGAGCGCATGGTCGAGCAGGACGAACAATCGAAGCTGTATCGGTTGAGCGTCGACTTCTTCGCGCTCGCCGCGCTGGCCGGCAATCCGAGCAGCATGCGCACGCTGTGCCGGCCCGCGTTGCTGCGGCTGTGCGCGAGCCTCGGCGAGACGATCTTCCTGCTCGTGAAGAGCGGCTTCGACGCGGTGTGTCTGGACTTGTGCGAAGGGCCGTTTCCGATCCGGTCGTTTACCGGCGACATCGGCGGGCGCATCGCACTCGGCGTCGGGCAGGGCAGCCTCGCGATCCTCGCGTTCCTGCCGGAAGCCGAGCGCGAGGAGGTGATCCGCTTCAACGTGCCGCGTATCCGCGGCTACGGCGTGCTCGACGAGGTGTATCTGCGCACCGAGATCGAGCGCGTGCGCGAGCTCGGCTACGCGGGTCGCAACAGCGGCGTGCTCGACGGCATGGCCGGCGTCGCGGTGCCCATCCTCGATCGCACCGGCTATCCGGTCGGCGCGCTGAGCGTCGGCACGCTGGCGTCGCGGCTCGGCGACGACCGGATGCCGATGGTCGTCGAACTGCTCAGGCGCCAGGCCGACGCGATCGGCCCGCGCACGAATCCGTTCGATGCCGCGCTGCGGCGGCCGATGCACGGGCTGTCGGGGAACGGCGGCTAGAGGCGGTGCGCGGCGGCGCTGTGGCGCGGCCGGTTCCGCGGTTGGGCGTCGCCTGTCGGTCACGGCTCACCGCTCGCGCGCCATCAGCGTGCCATCAGCGTGCCATCAGGCCGTCGCCGCGCCGTGCAGACGAAACTGCGCGACGGCATCGCTCAGCCGCGCGCCCTGATCGTCGAGCGACAGCGCGGCCGCCGCCGCTTCTTCGACGAGCGCGGCGTTGCGCTGCATCGTCTGCTCCATCTGGATCACGGCCGCGTTCACCTGCTCGATGCCGGCGGTCTGCTCGTCGAACGCGGTGCTGGTCTCGCTCATGATCGCGTTGACGCGCTCGACCGCGGTGACGAGTTCGGTCATCGCCGAACCGGCGAGCGCGACGAGCGCGCTGCCGTCCTCGACACGCTGCGCGGAGTTGCCGATCAGTTCGCGGATTTCCTTCGCCGCCGACGCGCAGCGCTGCGCGAGCCCGCGCACCTCGGTCGCGACGACCGCGAAGCCGCGGCCCTGTTCGCCTGCCCGCGCGGCTTCGACGGCGGCGTTCAGCGCGAGGATGTTGGTCTGGAACGCGATGCTTTCGATCACGCCGACGATGCCGGAGATCCGCGCGGAGCTGGTGGAGATCGCCGACATCGTTTCGACGACGCGCCGCATCGCGTCGCCGCCGCGCGCCGCGATGCCGGCCGCGCCCTGCGCGTAGGTGCGGGCATCGCGCGCGTTGTCCGCGTTCTGGCGCACCGTCGCGGTCAGTTGCTCCACGCTTGCGGCGGCTTGTTGCAGCGAGACGGCCTGCTGTTCGGTGCGCGCGGACAGATCGACGTTGCCGCTCGCGATCGTGCGCACGTCGCCGACGATCGTCTCCGTGCTCGTGCGTACCTGGGTCACGGTGTCGACGAGGCCGGCCTGCATGCGCTTCAACGCCTTCAGCAGATAGGCCATTTCGTTTTCGCCGCGGATCGCGACCGCGCCGGTCAGATCGCCTTTGGAGATCCGGTCGAACTGATCGACGGCCAGATGGATGGGCTCGATGATCGCCTTCGCGAGCACGCGCTGCGCGACGAAGCCGACCAGCAGCGCGAACGCGGCGACGCTCGCCATCGCCCAGACGATCCGGTGAAAGCGCGCGCCGGCTGCGTCGTAGCGCGCCTTCTGGCGCGTGACCTGGAACGATTCGAGCGCGTCGATCGCCTGCTGATAGGCGGTGAACAGGCCGGGCGGCGCGGTGCGGTGCGTTTCGAGGAAGTCGAAGGCGTTGTCGTGGTCGAGCTGCGACATCGCCTTGAGGAACACCTGATCGAGCAGCGTGCGGCGACGTGATTGCAGCGTGTCGAACAGCGCCTGCTCGTCGGCGTCGCGGGCGTGCAGTCGCGTGTACGCGTCGAGCTCGTCGTTGCTTTGCTGGAGCAGCGTATGGAGCTGCGCGATTTCGGCGTTGGCCGGCTGGCCGGCGCTGATGATCTGCGCGACGTCGCTCACGCGTTCGCGCAGCACGAGCATCCGCTCGGAGCTGGTTTTCAGATGCAGCAGCGACGCGGTGTCGTCACGGTACATCGCCTCGAGCGAATGGTTGCCCGCGTAGAGCGCGGCGATGCAGGCGCCGACCACCAGCAGGAGCAGCACGGTGTAGCCGGCGATGGTCGCGACGAGGCCGCCGCGGATGCTGAGTTTGCGCATGACGTTCCCTTGCCGGCGGTCGAACGGCGGCCGACGGGCGATGTGGATGGCGGATCACGAACGACGACGGGCGCCGCGTCGAAGCTCGGGGCGCCGGGGTTACGAACGCGTTAACGGCGGGCGGGGCGCGGAGGTTTTATCCGTATGCGACGTGGATATGGATGGATGCGACAGGTGGGGCGCCTGCGTTCGGTTGAGGGTGGGGCGGGGTTGTTGGTATGGCCGATCGTGCTGCGGGCTGGAAAGTCGTTCGAATCTCGGCAGGCGATTCCGCTGAATCGGACGGTGGTGAATCGCTTCGTGGCAGTGAGTGGATTCAGCACGTGGGCGTGGAACGACGATGGATGGATTTGATTGAGATGCGCCAGGCGGTGTGTTGGCGATGCCGCATTCGCGGCGGCGGTGGTAGGTGTGAAATAGATGCGACAAAATGGTGGCCCAACAGCCATACGCGTCGCTCGTGGCCTTCATGCGAGCTTCGAACACGATCGCCCGTTCCGACTGATTCATGAATCGATACGCCATCATCATTGGGCTTGCCCTGGTCGCCTGCGCCTGCTCGAAAAAGGAAATGCCGGGGACCGCTTTGCCCGACATGAGCGCCGTGCGCACGAATCTCGCTTTCAGCTGCACGCATCAGGCGGATCACCTGCCGCCGCTTGATCCACAGGCGGACGGCCTGTTTCGCTACGCGCGGTTTTTGGAGAAGCAGGACGGCACGAAAGATTTCAACGAGGTGGCGCGCTATTACCGGATCGCCGCTGCGCATGGGCACTACAAGGCCAATCAGAATCTCCAGTCGCTGATTTCCGACGGTTTGGCCGGTTCACCCGATGCACCGAAGGAAACGGTCGCGCTTGCCGTGCGACTGATCCAACAAGGCATCCCATCGGGCTACTACGACATCGGTCACTATCTCGAAACCGGATATGGACTGGGACAGGATGCCGAGACGGCACTGCGGTATTTCCGAAAGGCGGCCGATCTTGGAAACCCGGAGGCGCAGGCGTATGTGGCGCAATTACTGGCGCCGCTTGATAAGGCTCCGGAGATTGCCAGACAGATGCGCCAGTGTGCTACGGACCAGGGCTCGCGGAGATACCGCGCGATTCTGGAATTCCTGCGCTCGAACGACGGCCGCAACCCCAAACTCCCCGACATCGACAAAATCGTGCCCCTTCCGCCCGCAAAGCTCCCCCGGTGGGACGGCACATTCGAATGGCAGAAGGAGCAGGACGCCGCCGCCTCGCCACCGAAGCCGTCGGAAGCGACGGTCGATGCGATGGCGAAGGCCTACAATCTGGATCCGAAAACCGGTTTCCCGCTGTAAGAGAAAACCGGCAAGACATTGAATACCTGAACGAGGCAACGACAAATGACGCGATACATGATCCTCGACGGCGATCACACGACCGTGGCCGGAACCGTCCGCGCAACGGCAACGCCGTTCGAGCTTGGCGGCAGACACATCGCTCATGAAGGCGACGACGTGATCTGTCCCGCGTGCAAAACCGTCGGCAAGATTCAATGTGTCGGCCCGCGACAGCCGATGACGGGGCCGGACGGGCGGCCTGTTGCATTGAGCGATGATCTTTGTATCTGCAAGTGCGCCCCGCCGCCGAAGCTCGTCCCGTCTCAGCAAATGATGTCGGTCGACGCGTGACGGGACGCAAGGCCGCAAACCGCGTGGTGGTCGATACGTTCACGTCGCCACCCATGCGCGCCGCAGCGGCCCACGCGCCATATCGTCAAACTCGCCCGCTCAGCACGCCGCGCCGGTAATGCGCACCATGCTGCGCCGATAACCGGCGGGCGCGAACGCGGCGTTCAACGCGGCCATCGCCGCGACCACGCCGGCATGCGCCCACCACGCGATCGCGAAGCCGCCGCCCGCGTCGCGCAGCCAGCCGATCAGCCACGGGCTCGCGGCCACGATCAGGAACCCGACACTCTGCACGAACGCGGCAAGCGCACCGGCGAGTCGTGCGTCGGGAAGATGGTCGAGCGTGACGATCAGGCTCATCGAGAAGAAACCGCCGAGCCCGATGCCGACGCTGGCGACCCACAGCCATGGCGCAAGCGCGGGCATTGCCGCGAACCCGGCGAAGCCGGCCGCCTGCAACGCCAGCGTCGCCCACAGCACCGCACGCCGATCGTGCGCCCGTTTCGCGAGCAGCGGCATCGCCAGTGCGCCGGCGGCCTGGAACAGCGCCATCCATGCAAGCAGGTTGCCGCTCGCCTGCGCGCTCATGCCAGCGCTGCGATAGAACGCCGGCAGCCACGCGACGACGCTCGCATAGCCGCTGTTGCAGAGACCGAAGAACAGCGCCAGCTGCCATGCGCGCGGCACCCGCGCGAACGCGGCGACCGACGCCGGCACCGTGGCCGCGTGCGCTGCATGCACTGCATGCGCTCCGTGCGCTGCGTCACGCGGCGCATGCGTTCGCCACAACGCGAGCGTGACGAGCGCAGGTACGGCCCAGACGGCCAGCGACAGACGCCAGCCGCCGTGCGCGGCGAGCCACGGGCTCGTCATCGCGCCGAACGCCCCGCCGCCGACGAGCGCGGCCGAATAGACGCCCATCGCGAGCGGCAGCCGATCGACGAACCAGCGCTTCGCGAGGCCCGGCGTGAGCGCCTGGATCACCGCGACCCCTGCGCCCGCGACGATCGCGGTGACCACCAGCCCGCTGCCGCTGCCCGCCCACAACCGCGCGGTGCAGCCGGCGGCGATCAGCACCAGCGCGACCGTCAGCGCGCGTCGTTCGCCGACGCGCCGCGCGAGTCCCACGCCGACCCCGGCGACGATGCCCATCAGCACGAACGGCAGGGTAGTCAGCAGCGCAGCCGCGCGAAAGCCGAGGCCGGTGTCGCTGCGCACGAGGTCGAGGACGGGGCCGAATGCAGTGAGGAACGGACGCAGGTTGATGCCGGCCAGCACCAGCAGCGCGAGCGCGCCATACGACATTGAAGCGGCGTGCGGACGGCAGGCGGCTTGCGCGGTGCAGCGGTCGGTCATCGAATTGCTCCAGGACGGGGCCTGCGGCCCCACGATGCGATGCCGAAAGGGTAAAGCTGCGCTGCGCCGCTTGAAAATTAAATATTCGACTGCCTGTCAGTGGGGAATCCGATGGCGCGTCCACGCCGCACGACAGCGCGCATGGGCGACGCCGCACCGCTACATGGCCGGCGCCTGCGCTGCACGAGCCTGCTCGCGCGCAGCGACGAGCGAACGGATGCTTGCGCGATCGGCCGCCGTCGTCGGCGTGAAGATCACGAGGCTCAAGTCCGCACGGCCGATCACGGCGAACGCCGAGTATTCGAGCGTGATCCGCCCCGCGTGCGGATGGCGGATCTCCTTCGTTCCTTCGTCGTGCGAGCGGATATCGTGGTCGCGCCACAGCGCGTCGAATTCGGCGCTCGTCGCGCGCATTTCGTCGATGAAGGCCTGGACGGCCTGGGTCGCGCCGCCGCGCGCGATGTCGGCGCGGAACGCGCCCACCGCGAACCGCGCGACGCGGTCCCAGTTCGGTTGCGCGTCGCGCACGCGCGGATCGACGAAGATCAGCCGCAGGATGTTGCGCGCGGCCGGCGGCAGCGTCGCATAGTCGGTCAGCGTCGCGGCGGCCGCGGCGTTCCATGCGACCACGTCCCAGGTCGCCGTGCGCACGATCGCGGGGCTCGCGTCGAGCGCATCGAGCACGTGCTGCAGGCGCGGCGTCACGCCGCCGCTCGCGTGATAACGCACTTCGGGCGGATGGCCGACGCCGAGCAGGAACAGATGCTCGCGTTCGGCGTCGTCGAGCAGCAAGGCACGGGCGAGCCGATCGAGCACGTCGGCCGACGGCGCGCCGCCGCGCCCCTGTTCGAGCCACGTGTACCACGCGGTGCTCACATGCGCGCGCTGCGCGACTTCCTCGCGCCGCAGGCCCGGCGTGCGGCGCCGCGTCGACGGCAGCCCGAGCGCGGCGGGGTCGAGTTTCTCGCGGCGGTCCCGAAGGTACGCGCCGAGCAGGTTGTCGGGGGCGTCAGCCATAGCCTGTTAGTTCGTTTACCGGTAAACCGTCACGTCTTCACCGCGCGCGGCGGCCGGCAGATAGTAAGCCTCCATTTCATCCGGAGGTGTTGAACATGCGTGTCTTCGTTACAGGAGCGTCGGGCTTCGTCGGCTCCGCGGTCGTTGCCGAACTCGTGGCCGCCGGGCATGCGGTGCTCGGCCTCGCGCGTTCCGACGCCGCCGCAGCAGCGATCGCGGCCGCCGGCGCGCAGGTGCATCGCGGGTCGCTCGAGGATGCCGACAGCCTGACGCGCGGCGCCGAGTCCGCCGACGCGGTCATCCATACGGGATTCAATCACGACTTCTCGCGCTTCGCTGAAAACTGCGAACTCGACCGCCGCGCGATCGAGACGATCGGCGCGGTGCTGGAAGGGTCGGCGCGGCCGCTCGTCGTCACGTCGGGGCTCGCGCTGGTCGCACCGGGCCGCGCGGCGACGGAGGACGATCCGCACGTGCCGGTGTCGGCGGCCTATCCGCGTGCGTCGGAAGCGACGGCGCACGCGCTCGAAGCGCGCGGCGTGCACGCGTCGGTCGTGCGCTTGCCGCCGTCGGTGCACGGCGACGGCGACCACGCGTTCGTGCCGCGCCTGATCGCGTTCGCACGCGAGCGACAGGTGTCCGCGTACGTCGGCGAGGGCGAGAACCGCTGGCCGGCCGTGCATCGGCTGGACGCGGCGCGCGTGTACCGGCTCGCGGTCGAGCGCGGTGCGCGCGGCGCACGCTACCACGCGGTCGACGACACGGGCGTGCCGTTTCGCGAGATCGCGACCGTGATCGGCCAGCGGCTCGATCTGCCCGTTGCGTCGATCTCGGCCGAGCAGGCGCGCGAGCACTTCGGCTGGTTCGCTATGTTCGTCGGAATGGATGCGCCCGCAACCAGCGAGCGCACGCGCGCGGCGCTCGGCTGGGCGCCGACGCAGCCGGGGCTGTTGGCCGACATCGACCGGCCGCAGTACTTCGCGAGCTGACGCACGCGCGAGCAGCGCATGCGGCGCGCGTGTCGCGGCGCATCGCTGCATCGCTGCGATGACGCTTCGATCCCCGGACATTCGGGCGCACGGGTAGTCGGGCACCCGGATGTTCGGACTGTCAGACGCCCGTGCCGAACCGCCGAACCCACCACCCGCCGTAAGGCACTCCCTGCACCGACCGGCTGCGGCCAAGCCGTCGAGCCGTCGAGCCGAAAACGCGCGTTCAAGCGACACCGACGTCGGCGCCTCTCATTCCACCGGATGCAGATCCTGCAGCAGCGTCGGCACGAGTTCGGACACGGTCGGATGGATATGCATCGCGCGGCTGATGGTCGTATAAGGCGCGCGCGCGGCCATCACGTCGAGCAGCCCGTGCACGACTTCGTCGCCGGTCACGCCGAGGATCGACGCGCCCAGCAGCGCGTGGTCGTCCGCATCGACGATCACCTTCATGAAGCCGAGGCTCTCACCTTTTTCGACCGCGCGGCCGACGCGCGTCATCGGCCGCGTGCCGACCAGCAGCCGGCGGCCGGTCTGCCTCGCCTGCGCGAGCGTCATCCCGACGCGGCCGAGCGGCGGATCGATGTACAGCGCATAGGCTGGAATGCGGTCGGACACTTTGCGCGGATCGTCGTCGAGCAGGTTCGCCGCGACGATCTCGTAGTCGTTGTACGCGGTGTGCGTGAACGCGCCGCGTCCGTTGCAGTCGCCGAGCGCCCAGATGCCCGGGACGTTGGTGCGCAATTGCTCGTCGACGGCGATGTAGCCGCGCGAGTCCGTCGCGACGCCGGCCCGTTCGAGGCCGAGATCGTCGGTGTTCGGCACGCGGCCCACCGCCAGCAGCAGATGCGAGCCGGCCACTTCGCGGCCGCCGCCGTCGCAATCGAGGCCGACCACGACGCGCTCGCCGTCGCGCCGCGCGCGCAGGCAGTTCGCGCCGAGCTGCACGTCGATGCCTTCGCCGGCGAGGATCTCCTGCACGGCCTGCGAGACGTCGTCGTCCTCGCGCTGGATCAGGCGCGGCCCTTTCTCGACGATGGTGACCCGCGCGCCGAAGCGGCGGTACATCTGACCGAACTCGAGCCCGATGTAGCTGCCGCCGACGATCACCAGATGCTCGGGCACGAAATCGACGTCCATCATCGTCGAGTTGGTCAGGTACGGCACCGTGTCGAGGCCCGGTATCGGCGGAATCTGCGCGCGGCCGCCGACGTTGATGAAGATCCGCTCGGCCTGGAGCAACGCGTCGCCGACGCGCACCGTGTCGGCCTGCTCGAAGCGGGCATGACCCTGCAACACGGTCGTATGGTCGAGCCCGCGCACCCATTGCTCGACGCCGTGGTTCGAGCGGCCGGCGATCGCGTCCTTGCGCGCCTTCACGGCCTTCATGTCGACGCTGACCGGGCCGGCCGACACGCCGTATTCGTGCGCGCGCCGCGCGAGGTGCGCCGCGTAGGCGCTGGCGATCAGCGTCTTGGTCGGAATGCAGCCGGTGTTCACGCAGGTGCCGCCGAACCGGCCGCGCTCGACGATCGCGACTTTCATGCCGGCGCCCGCGAGGCGCGCGGCGAGTGGCGGCCCGGCTTGCCCGGTGCCGATGACGATCGCGTCGAAGTGTTGCGTCATGACGTCCTCCTGCGCTGGTTCAACGTGGGAACGGAGCGCGCAAGCCGCATGCCGGGCCGGCGCGCGCGAACGGCGGCGAGCGCCCATGGTAGACCGGTTGGCGCCGCCCCGCACGTGCGGCCGCGCTTTCGGCGGCCCGCGAAGCGTGCCAGAATCGGTGGCTTCCCGGTCCGGGACGGACGCGCAGGCGCCGGCGTCGCGGCGTCGCAAGGCAAAGGAGACTTCGATGACTGCATCGGCTGCCGTACTCGCCATTCTGGCTGCGCTCTGGCTCGGCGCGATGATTCCGGGCCCCAGCTTCGTGCTGGTCGCCCGCAATTCGATCGGGCTGTCGCGCCGCGACGGGCTCGCGACCGCGCTCGGCATGGGCGTGGGCGGCATCGCGTTCGGCGGCGTCGCGCTCGCCGGGCTCTATACGCTGCTGCAGGCGGTCGAGTGGCTGTATGTCGCGCTCAAGCTGGCGGGCGGCGCGTATCTGATCTACATGGCGTCGAAGATCTGGCGCGGCGCGGACCGGCCGATCGCGATGGACGATCCGCGGGGCGGCGCGGCGGGCAGCGCGCGCAAGTCGTTCCTGACCGGCCTCACGACCCAGCTGAGCAACCCGAAGACTGCGATCTGGTACGGCAGCATCTTCGCGGCGCTGCTGCCGCAACATCCGCCGCTGTGGTGCTACCTGGCGCTGCCGCCGCTCGTGTTCGCGGTCGAGTTCGGCTGGTACACGATCGTCGCGCTGTGCTTCTCCACCCGCCGGCCGCGCGAGCTGTATCTCCGGGCGAGGAAGTGGGTCGACCGCATCGCGGCCGGTGCGATCGCGCTGCTCGGGCTGCGGCTGATCCTGAACGCGCCGAAGGCCGGGATCTGATGCGACGCGCGCTTGGCGCGTCTGCGATGCACTGACTCCCCGTCACCACGGCCGGCCGATGGTCCGGCTGCGAGCGATCGCGTTCGGCACGAGTAAGGCTCATGGAACCCGTTCGACCGTCGTTGCGAGCCCGGCCGGCTTGCTCGCCGGCGGCCCGCAGCCGCCGCGCGGTGCGGCGCCGTCCCGGCCGGCGCGCCCGCGATCGGCTCGCGAGCCTTGTGCGGCGGGCGTTCCCGCCGGCCGCACGCGGTGCGGTGCCGCATCGCTTTCCCGATTCTGGCGGGCGACCGCGCGACGACGTGTAAACTGCTGCCTTTTTTGACGGTTTGCAGCATGGTGCAAGCACCTCCGCGCCCGGCGCTGAGCGGCCCGACGCTCGTCCGGCTGCTCGCGCGCCTGACCGATGCCGACGTCGCGGAATCCCGGCAGACGCTGTCGGACCGCCTGAGCCAATGGCTCGGCTGGACCGACGCGATCACGCTGTCGTCCGCGCTGAATGCGAACCCGCCCGCTGTCGCGGCCGGCGTGCGCGGCTACGACGCCGAGCGCGACAGCGCGCGCGTGCGCCACGACCTCGCGCAGGCGATCACGGGCGCCCTTCGGCCGCGCACGCGGCGGCGCGCCGGCGAGATGCCGCCGCCGCCCGCCGACACGGCCGATTTCGCGGACTTCCGCCAGCAGTGTCTGTCCCTGCAGCAGGAGATGGAGACGGCGATCGGCCAGTTGCGCGCGCGCCTGCGCGTCGCGCTCGCCGCGCGTTCGTCCGCGCTGGCGCGGCTCGCGACGCTCGACGCGATCATGGAGCGCGTGCTCGGCGCGCGTGAGCGCAGCCTGCTGGGCGCCGTGCCCGCGTTGCTCGGCACGCGCTTCGAGCGGCTGCGCGACGCGGAGCGGCAGGCGCTCGCCGACGCGCAAGCAGCGGCCGATGCCGATGCCGATGCCGCGCCCGACGCGCCGAGCCCCGCGCCGGTCACGCCGGTCGTGCCGGGTACGTGGCTCGACACGTTCCGCGACGAGATGCAAAGCATCCTGCTGGCCGAACTCGAAGTCCGGTTTCAAACGGTGGACGGGCTGCTCGCGGCCCTTCGCACCAGCTAATTCCCAAGCTATGTCCAGAATTCGTCTTGATCTCGTTGTGTTCATCGCCGGCCTGCTCGCAGTGGGCTGGATCGGCGCCGGCTATGTCGCGTCGAACCCGCTTGCGGCCGCCGTCACGCTGCTGATCGGCGCGTGCTACGTCGCCGGTGCGTGGGAGCTGCAGCGTTACCGGCAGGCCACGGCCACGCTGACGCGCGCGGTGGCCGGCTTGACCGAGCCGCCGGCGACGCTCGACACGTGGCTCGATACGCTGCACCCCGGGCTGCGCGGCGCGGTGCGCGCGCGCGTCGAGGGCGCGCGCGTCGCGCTGCCGGGTCCGGCGCTGACGCCTTATCTCGTCGGCCTGCTCGTGCTGCTCGGCATGCTCGGCACGCTGCTCGGGATGGTCGTGACATTGAAAGGCACGGGCGCCGCGCTCGAAAGCGCCACCGACCTGGATGCGATTCGCGCGTCGCTGATCGCGCCCGTCAAGGGCCTCGGCTTCGCGTTCGGCACGTCGATCGCGGGTGTCGCGACGTCCGCGATGCTCGGCCTGCTGTCGGCGCTCCTGCGGCGCGAACGCATCGAGGCAGCGCAGCTGCTCGACGCGAAGATCGCGACGACGCTGCGCGTGCACTCGTCCGCGCATCAGCGCGACGAATCGTTCCGGCTGCTGCAGCGCCAGGCCGACGTGATGCCCGCGCTGGTCGACCGGCTGCACACGATGATGACGGCGCTCGACGCACGCAGCGCCGCGTTGCACGATCGCCAGATCGAAAGCCAGCATGCCTTCTTCGAGCGCACCGAGCGCGCGTATGCGGGCCTTGCCGCGAACGTCGGCGACGCGTTGAAGGAGAGCGCCGCCGAAAGCGCGCGCGTGGCCGGCGCTGCGCTGCAGCCGGTCGTCGCCGCGACGATGACGGGGCTCGCGCAGGAGATGGCCGCGCTGCGCGACACCGTGACGGGCGCGGTGCAGCGCCAGCTCGACGCGCTGGCCGGCGGCTTCGAGCAGACCACCGCCGACGTGACGGCCGCGTGGGGCCGCGCGCTCGACGAGCAGCGCCGCGCCGGCGACGCCGTCGCGCAGCAGCTGCAGACGACGCTCGGCCGGTTCACCGACACCTTCGCGCAGCGTTCGAGCGATCTGCTCGACGGCGTCGCGACGCGCCTCGAGTCCACCGAAGGCCGTCTGTCCGACGCGTGGCGCGATGCGCTCGCGCAGCAGCAGCAGGTCGGCGACGCGCTGGCCGACCGGCATGCGCGCGCGCTCGGCGAAGCCGCGGCCACGTTCGAACGACACTCGGCGGCCGCGCTCGTCGCGATGCGCGACGCGCACGCGGGGTTGCAGACGCAACTGGCTGCACGCGACGAGCAGCGTCTGGCCGCATGGAACGCATCGCTCGCCGCGATGGCCGCGAAGCTCGGCGACGAATGGCAGCGTGCGGGCGTGCACAGCGCAGGCCGTCAGCAGGAGATCTGCGATGCGCTCGCACAGACGACGCGCGATCTGACCGCGCAGGCGGCGACGTTCGAGCAACGCTCGAACGATCTGCTGTCGACGATTCGCGATTCGCACGCGGGCCTGCAAACGCAACTCGCCGCACGCGACGAGGAGCGTCTGGCAGCATGGAGCGACTCGCTCGCCGCGATGGCCGCGAAGCTCGGCGACGAATGGCGGCGCGCGGGCGTGCACAGCGCGGGCCGTCAGCAGGAGATCTGCGATGCGCTCGCACAGACCACACGCGATCTGACCGCGCAGGCGGCGACGTTCGAGCAACGCTCGAACGATCTGCTGTCGACGATTCGCGATTCGCACACAGGCCTGCAAACGCAACTCGCCGCACGCGACGAGGAACGTCTGGCCGCATGGAACGCATCGCTCGCCGCGATGGCCGCGAAGCTCGGCGACGAATGGCAGCGCGCGGGCGTGCACAGCGCGGGCCGTCAGCAGGAGATCTGCGATGCGCTCGCACAGACCACACGCGATCTGACCGCGCAGGCAGCGACGTTCGAACGACGCTCGAACGATCTGCTGTCGACGATTCGCGATTCGCATGCAGGCCTGCAAACGCAGCTCGCCGCGCGCGACGAGGAGCGTCTGGCCGCATGGAGCGACTCGCTGGCGGCCCTGGCCGCCGCGCTGCGTGACGAATGGGCGCAGACGAGCGCGCACGCGGCGACGCGCCAGCAGGACATCTGCGACACGCTGGCACGCACCGCCAACGCGATCACCGCACAGGCGCAGGCGCACGCGAGCGACACGATCAACGAAATCTCGCGCCTCGTGCAGGCCGCATCGGAAGCGCCGAAGGCCGCGGCGGACGTCGTCGCCGAATTGCGCCAGCGCCTTTCCGACAGCATGGTGCGCGACACGGCGATGCTCGACGAGCGCAGCCGCCTGCTCGCGACGCTCGAAACCCTGCTCGGCGCGGTCAATCACGCATCGACCGAGCAGCGCACCGCGATCGACGCGCTCGTCAGCACGTCGGCCGATCTGCTCGAACGCGTCGGCGCGCGCTTCAACGACGCCGTCGATGCCGAGACGCGCAAGCTCGATTCCGTGGCGGCGCAGGTGACGGCGGGCGCGGTCGAGGTCGCGAGCCTCGGCGATGCGTTCGGCGCGGCCGTGCAGGTGTTCGGCGAATCGAACGACAAGTTGCTGAGCCACCTGCAACGCATCGAGGCCGCGCTCGAGAAATCGCTCGCGCGCAGCGACGAGCAGCTCGAGTACTACGTCGCGCAGGCGCGCGAGGTGATCGACCTGAGCATGATGTCGCAGAAGCAGATCGTCGAGGATCTGCAGCAGATTGCCGGTCGGCGCGCATCGGTCGGAGCGTAAGACATGCATGACGAAATCGACGACGGCGCGCCCGCCGCGCCGGTCTGGCCCGCGTTCGCCGACCTGATGTCGGTGCTGCTCGGCGCCTTCGTGCTGATCCTCGTCGGCGTGATCGGCATGCAATTGCAGCTGACGTCGAAGCTCGAGGAAGCCGTGCGCGCGCGCCGGCAGGAAGCGCAGCAGCGCGCGTCGCTGGAGCAGGCGCTCGCGGGGCCGCTCGCGGCCGGTCGCGTGACGCTCGTGAACGGGCGCATCGGGATCAGCGGCAACGTGCTGTTCGCGTTGAACTCGGACCAGTTGCAGCCGGCCGGCCGCGATCTGCTGAAGACGCTGGCCGGGCCGCTCGCCGCGTACCTGAAGACGCGCGACGAGATCCTGATGGTCAGCGGCTTCGCCGACGATCAGCAGGTGCGCGCCGGCAATCGCCTGTTCGCGGACAACTGGGAGTTGTCGGCGAAGCGCGCGCTGACCGTCACGCGCGCGCTGATCGACGCCGGCGTGCCGGCGCCGTCGGTGTTCGCGGCGGCGTTCGGCTCGCAGCAGCCGGTCAGCTCGAACGCCGACGACGAAGGCCGCGCGAAGAACCGCCGCGTGGAGATCGCGCCGGTGCCGCGCAAGAGCGCGTCGAATGGAGGAGCGGCGAAGTGACGGTGGACGCGACGCAGGTGCGCGCGATGCTCGACGCATGGCGTGAGCAGCGCGCCGACCGGCTCGACCCGGTGCGCTTCCATCGGCTCGACGCGCTCGCCAAACGCGCGGCCGCGCTGGACGGCGATGCGCGCGCGCTGCTCGACGCGCGGCTCGCGACGCTGCTCGACGCGTTCGCCGCGATCGTGGCGCGCGCGAGCGAAGGCATAAACGGAGCTGCAACCGCAGCCGCAACTGCGTGCGACAGCGCGCATGCCGGCGCGCAGGGGCCTGCGCGCGGCGCACTCGCCGGGCTCGTCGCGCGGCTCGCGCGCGATGCGCAGGCCGACCGGCGCGGGATCGATCCCGCGCTGATCGACTACTTCCGCGCGACGTGGTCGAAGGTCCGCACCGAGCAGCAGTACCGCCAGTCGCTCGACCAGGTGCCGCGCAACGCGGGGCCGCTCAATTCGAACAGCCTCGTGCATCGGTCGCTCGCGACGATGCGCGAGCTGTCGCCCGACTACCTGCAGCAGTTCCTGTCGTATATCGATGCGCTGGCATGGCTCGAGGATCTGGCCGGCGGCCCGCCGCCCGACAAGGATGCGCCGCGCGCCAAGGCAGCGAAGTCCGGCAAGCCCGCGAAGAAAGTCGCGCGGGTGAGGGCGCGATAACGCCCGTTGCGGCGCTTCGCTAACGGCTCGGCGCCTGCGCGTCGATCGCCGCGCGCAGTGCTCATCGAACCGACGATCGCCGCCGCGGTACACCGCCTCACACCGCCGCGCGCATACCCAACGCGTGCCGCATCCGCGCAAACAACCCGTGCTGCGCGATCCATTCCGCATACGCGCGATAGTCCGGATCGCGCATCAGATGCCGTTCTTCCGTCTTCGCGCGCGTGTAGTAGATCAGGTTCACCGCGACGAGCCCCGCACAGTGCATCAGCGCGACCTGCCAGCCGAGCGGCTCGACGAACGGCACCGATACCATCCAGTACGACAGGTTCTTCGTGATGTAGGCCGGATGCTTCGTGAACCGGTACGGGCCCGACGTGATGATCCCGCGGTTCGTGAGATTCGAAAACCGCAGCCCGAACGAGATCGTCGACAGCGCGTAGGTCATCAGCAACAGGATGATCGCGCCGCCCCAGATCACGCGCAGCGTCGGCGCGGACAGCAGCCAGTTGTCCCAGAACAGCGAGCCTTCGTAGCGGATGTAGTTGTTCGAGATCAGCGACCAGAACGGCTGATAGCAGATCAGCGCGGCGCCCCAGCCGAGCGTGGTCGGCTCGACGGTGCGAACGTGGCTGTCGAGAATGCGGAACGTGCACAGGTAGCCGACGGTGCCGAACATCAGGTCCATCGTGAACGACAGGTCGTACAGGAACACGAAGGTCGCGAGCGTCATCGGTGCGTGCAGCGCGTTCGCGAGCGATGCGCTCAGGTGATCGGCGTCCTTCGACAGGTACACGGTCATCAGCGGCAGGAAGAACGCCTTCACGCCCCAGCCGGCGAGCATCTCGCGCACGGGCTGCCAGCTCGCCGGCCGCTCGCGACGCAACAGGTAGCGGCCCCACAGCAGGTAGGCGTCGTCGGTGTCGCGCTGGTGGCGGTCCATCCACGCGAAGTAGAGCGGCGCCGCGACGATCACGTACGGCGCCAGCGAGCGCAGCAGCGACCAGAACGGCAGATAGAACGCGCCGTGATATTCGGGGAGCAGCCAGTAGATCGCGCCGATGCCCGCGTAGATCGACGTGAGCGCGCCGAGGCGCGTCGCGACGCGCGCGAGCCCCAGCGGGCGCAGTGCCTGCCGCGACAGCCCGGCGCTCGGGCGCAGATACACGCGCGAGACGAAGATTTCGTGCAGCGCGATCGTGCCGATGATCGCGACGCTCGCGATCACGGCGCGGGTCGCCGCGTCGAGCGCCGGCTGGTCGCGCGTGACCCACAGCGCGAGCAGCCCGGCCGCGATGCCGAGCAGCCCGGCGCGAAACGGCGTGGCGGAGCGCGGCGGACGATCGTGGACTGCTGCAATGCCGTCGATGGTGGAATTCATGATCGGATCCTCGTCGGGAGGTGGGCCGGCGTCCCCGCTTGGCGGGTGACGCCGGCCGTCGGCCGGGCTCCGTATCGGAATGGGCCCGGCCACTGGCCTGTCGTTCTGATGGGTGAAGCGTTACTTCTTCGGCGCGGTGGCGCCGAGCAGACCGCCGAGCAGGTTCGTCACCGGCGCGAGCAGGTTGGTCGCGCCGCCCGCGGTGCTGCCCGAACTGCCGGACAGGCCGGCCGTCACGGTGCCGCTGCCGGACGGCGTCGTCACCGTCCCGACCGCGCCGCCCGGGCTCGCCGTGCCGACAGCGCCGAGCGCACCGGTCGGCGACGTCAACGAACCCGTCAGCGTGCCGACCGGGCCGCTCGTCAGCGCGCCGCCGAGGTTGCCGGTCACGCCGCCGCCGGGCGTCGTCACCGTGCCGGTGAGGCTGGCGCCGAGCGGCGTCAGCGCGTTCACGAGGCCCGTGACCGGCGCCAGCAAGCCGCCGACGCCCGCGCCACCGTTGCCGCCGGTGCCGCTGGTACCACCCGTACCGCTCGAACCGATGCCGCCGAGCGTGCCCGTCACGGTGCCGAGCAGCGCGGTGATCGGGGCGAGCGGGTTGGTGCCGCTCGTTCCACTGGTGCCGCCCGAGCCGCTCGAACTGCTGCCGCCGCCGAGCCCGCCCGTCAACGTGCCGAGCAGGCCGGTGATCGGCGCGAGCGGGTTCGTGCCGCTGCTGGAGCTGCCGCTGCCGCCGTACAGCAGGCCGCCGGCCGATGCCACCGTGTTGCCGAGCTGCGCGACGGTATTGCCGGTGCTCGCGCCGACGGGGTTGCCGGTCGTGCTGCCGATCTGCGAGCCCGCGAGGCCCAGGCCGCTGCCGAGTGTGCCGAGCAGCCCGTTGAGCGGGGCGCCGAGCAGCGTCGCGCCGCCGAGCGTCTGCGTGGCGCCGGGCGTCGTGGCGCCGCCGGTCAGCGTGTTGGTGATCGGATTGATCACGCTGCCGAGCTGCGTCTCGAGCTGCTGGACCGGGGCGCTGCTCAGCGCCGTGTTCAACGCCGACGCGGTGGAGTTCACCGCGGTGCCGACCGTGTTGACGAGGCTGCCGACCAGCGTCGTCGCCGGCGCGAGCGGCGACAGCGGACCGCTGCCGAGGCTCGTCACCGCGTTGCCGAGATTGTTGACCGCGCCGCCCGCGCCGGTCAGCAGGCCGGTGGTCGACGTGAGCGTCGGGCCGAGCGGGTTCGGCGACACGCCGATCGAGCCGAGGCCCGCCGCGATGCCGCTGCCGAGCGACTGCACGCCGTTGCCGAGGCTCGTGACCGCGTTGCCGACGCTGGCGGCCGTCGTCGGGTTCGTGCCGGGCACTTGCACGCCGCCGATCTGCGAGCCGCCGTTCGCGACGGTGGTGCCGAGTGCGGTGACCAGCGTGCCGGTTTGCTGAAGGACGTTGCCGAGCGGGGTGGTGGCGGTGCCCGAAGTGCCGGAAGTGCCCGAGGTGCCCGAGGTGCCCGAAGTGCCCGAAGT